>NZ_JBKFSQ010000038.1:0-41103 GCF_046569525.1 Salmonella sp. 741265055_HSA
GGGACTCACTCCCTTGCCGCCTTTAAGCAACTCGAATTATTTTGGGTATATATTGATAAATAGACGTCAGCAAAAATATCTGACGTTAAAAGTCCTTTTATCGTTAAAATATCCATTACACCCGTCACGGGGAACGCACTCATTCATGAAATATCGCTACATCATCAGAATCGCGGCAGGCATAATTCTCATTATGGCCACGGTGTTTATCCATAACGCTATCGCTATTTATCAGTTCAGTCAGCAAAACCAGACGCGCGTAGCTGACTGCGCGATTGTCGCAGGAGCAGGCGTTAGCGGAAAAACGCCTTCTCCCGTTTTTCAGGCCAGACTGGATCATGCCATCTGGCTTTACCAACAACACATTGTCCGCGCGTTGGTATTAACCGGCGGCTACGGCGCTGGCGCAACGGTTTCCGACGCGGCGATAGCCCGTCAATACGTTCTGGAAAAAGGCATTCCGGCTAAGGCGATTTTTATTGAAGAGCGCTCTACCGTGACGCGCGAAAATATTCGTTACGCAAAACAGATACTGCGACAACAACAATGGCGCACAGCGTTACTGGTCAGCGATCCGCTGCATATGCTGCGTCTGAAAACTATCGCTCAGGATAATGGTATCGATAGCCGCTCATCACCCACGCGATCCACCCGCTATAAATCCTGGTGGGCGAAAACCCGCTTCTTACTGCGAGAAACTTTTTATTACAGCGGATATCGGCTTTTACGTTATATGCCTGTACAAAATAACAGTATCACCCCCTAAAACAGGTTATAATTAGCGTGAATTTTTTAGACAGGTAATCATCGTGGCGCAGGCAGGTTTCATTTTAACCCGGCACTGGCGGGATACGCCGCAAGGAACGGAGGTCTCTTTCTGGCTGGCGACAGACAACGGCCCTGTGCAGGCGACGCTGGCACCGCAGGAATCCGTGGCGTTTATTCCGACCAGCCAGACCTCCCGCGCCGCCTCGCTGCTACAGGCGGAAAAAGACTATCGCCTGACGCCGCTCCAGCTGCGAGACTTTCATCGTCAGCCGGTATCCGGTCTGTATTGCCGCACTCACCGCCAGCTTATGCGGATGGAGAAACTGCTGCGCGAAAGCGGCGTCACCGTTTATGAAGCGGATGTACGCCCGCCGGAACGTTACCTGATGGAGCGTTTTATTACGTCGCCCGTTTGGGTAGACGGCGAGATGCGCAACGGCGTTATCCGCAATGCGCGTCTTAAACCCCACCCCGACTATCGACCGCCGCTAAAATGGGTCTCGCTGGATATCGAAACCACGCGACACGGCGAACTGTATTGCATTGGTCTGGAAGGCTGCGGCCAGCGTACCGTTTATATGCTGGGTCCGGCGAATGGCGATGACCGCCAACTGGACTTCGAGCTTGTGTATGTCGCCAGCCGCCCGCAGTTGCTGGAAAAACTCAACGCCTGGTTTGCCGAGCATGATCCTGACGTCATCATCGGCTGGAACGTAGTGCAGTTCGACCTGCGTATGCTGCAAAAACATGCCGAACGCTACCGTATCCCTTTACGGCTGGGGCGAGACCATAGCGAACTGGAGTGGCGCGAACATGGCTTCAAAAACGGCGTTTTTTTCGCCCAGGCCAGAGGGCGAGTCATTATCGATGGTATCGACGCGCTTAAATCCGCGTTCTGGAATTTTTCGTCTTTTTCGCTGGAAGCCGTCTCGCAGGAACTGCTCGGCGAAGGAAAATCCATTGATAATCCCTGGGATCGTATGGATGAGATCGATCGTCGCTTTGCCCAGGATAAACCCGCCCTCGCCACCTACAACCTGAAAGACTGCGAGCTGGTCACGCGCATTTTCCATACAACCGAGATCATGCCGTTTTTGCTGGAACGCGCGACGATCAACGGCCTGCCGGTCGATCGCCACGGCGGTTCGGTCGCCGCATTCGGGCATCTTTACTTTCCACGAATGCACCGCGCCGGCTATGTCGCGCCCAATCTCGGCGAAGTGCCGCCGCTGGCAAGTCCCGGCGGCTACGTAATGGATTCACAACCCGGATTATACGATTCAGTACTGGTGCTGGATTATAAAAGCCTGTACCCGTCGATTATCCGCACATTTTTGATTGATCCCGTCGGGCTGGTCGAAGGCATGGCGCAGCCGGATCCGGAACACAGTACCGAAGGTTTCCTTGACGCCTGGTTTTCACGAGAAAAGCACTGCCTGCCGGAAATTGTTAGCCAAATCTGGCACGGGCGCGATGAAGCCAAACGTCAGGGCAATAAACCGCTCTCGCAGGCGCTTAAAATCATTATGAACGCCTTTTATGGCGTACTCGGCACCACGGCCTGTCGCTTTTTCGATCCCCGTCTGGCGTCGTCAATCACCATGCGCGGCCATGCGATTATGCGCCAAACCAAAGCGCTGATTGAGGCGCAGGGTTATGACGTGATTTATGGCGATACCGATTCCACTTTCGTCTGGCTCCGGCGCGCGCATTCAGAAGCCGACGCGGCGGAAATCGGGCACAGGCTGGTACGTCACGTGAACGAATGGTGGGCGCAGACGTTACAACAGCAAAATTTGACCAGCGCGCTGGAGCTGGAGTTTGAAACCCACTTTTGCCGTTTTCTGATGCCGACCATCCGCGGCGCGGATACTGGCAGTAAAAAACGCTACGCGGGCCTGATTCAGGAAGGCGACAGCCAGCGCATGGTATTTAAAGGTCTGGAAACGGTGCGGACCGACTGGACGCCGCTGGCGCAGCGCTTTCAACAGGAGCTGTATCTGCGCGTTTTTCGCAATGAACCTTATCAAGACTATGTGCGCGAGACTATTGATAAACTGATGGCAGGCGAACTGGACGCGCAGTTGGTTTATCGTAAGCGTCTGCGTCGCCCTTTACATGAGTACCAACGTAACGTCCCGCCGCACGTACGCGCCGCCCGGCTGGCGGATGAACAAAACCTGAAGCGGGGTCGTCCAGCGCAGTATCAGAATCGCGGCGCCATAAAATATGTCTGGACTGTTAACGGCCCCGAACCCGTGGATTACCAGCAGTCGCCGCTGGATTACGAACACTATCTTACCCGCCAGCTACAACCCGTGGCGGAAGGAATTCTTCCCTTCGTTGAAGATAATTTTGCTACACTACTGACCGGGCAACTGGGGTTATTTTGACGCGTGACGAAAGCGCCGCCTTCCAGTACCATAGCGCCCTTTCCATTCCTGGACCTAATTAACGCCACTACCACATTAGCCTGGTAGCGGGGTCGTATACTTGCAATTATCCAGCGTTGTCGCCTGGGTATGACGAGTAATGCCTGCAATTAAAGATATAGAGCCGAACACATATGCCTTTTACACTTGGTCAACGCTGGATCAGCGATACAGAAAGCGAGCTGGGACTTGGAACCGTTGTTGCGATGGATGCGCGAACCGTCACCTTACTTTTCCCGTCCACGGGGGAAAACCGCCTGTATGCGCGCAGTGATTCTCCCGTAACCCGCGTCATGTTCAACCCTGGCGATACGATTACAAGCCATGAAGGCTGGCAGCTACATATTGATGAAGTAAAAGAAGAAAATGGCCTGCTTGCCTATGTCGGCACCCGACTGGATACCGAAGAGACCAATGTGACGTTGCGCGAAGTTCTGCTCGACAGCAAGTTGGTTTTCAGTAAGCCCCAGGATCGCCTGTTCGCCGGTCAAATCGATCGAATGGATCGGTTCGCGCTGCGCTATCGCGCCCGTAAATTTCAGAGCGAGCAGTACCGGATGCCATACAGCGGTCTGCGCGGTCAGCGGACCAACCTGATCCCGCATCAGCTTAATATCGCTCATGATGTGGGTCGTCGCCATGCGCCGCGCGTACTGCTGGCGGATGAAGTGGGCTTAGGTAAGACCATTGAAGCCGGGATGATTCTGCATCAACAGTTATTATCCGGCGCGGCGGAACGCGTATTGATCATCGTTCCGGAAACCCTGCAACACCAGTGGCTGGTAGAAATGTTGCGCCGTTTCAACCTGCGCTTCGCGCTGTTCGATGACGAACGCTATACCGAAGCGCAGCACGACGCGTATAACCCGTTTGAAACCGAACAACTGGTGATCTGCTCGCTGGATTTCGCCCGCCGTAATAAGCAGCGCCTGGAACATTTGTGCGATGCCGAGTGGGATTTGCTGGTGGTCGACGAAGCGCATCATCTGGTGTGGAGCACCGATGCGCCGAGCCGTGAATATATGGCCATCGAACAGTTAGCTGAACGCGTGCCGGGCGTGCTGCTGCTGACCGCCACGCCAGAACAACTGGGGATGGAAAGCCATTTCGCCCGTCTGCGCCTGCTCGATCCGAACCGTTTCCACGATTTCGAACAGTTTGTCGAAGAACAGAAAAACTACCGCCCTGTCGCCGATGCGGTGGCCATGCTGCTGGCGGGCAATAAACTCAGCAACGACGAACTGAACAGGCTGGGCGATCTGATCGGCGAACAGGATATTGAACCGCTGTTGCAGGCCGCTAATAGCGATCGCGACGACGCGCAGGCTGCCCGTGATGAGCTGGTGTCGATGCTGATGGATCGCCACGGCACCAGCCGCGTTCTGTTCCGCAACACCCGTAACGGCGTCAAGGGGTTCCCGAAACGTGAACTGCATACGGTAAAACTGCCGCTGCCGACCCAGTATCAGACCGCCATTAAGGTCTCCGGCATTATGGGCGCGCGTAAAAGCGCGGAAGATCGCGCCCGCGATATGCTCTATCCGGAACAAATTTATCAGGAGTTCGAAGGCGATACCGGCACCTGGTGGAACTTCGACCCACGCGTTGAGTGGCTGATGGGTTATCTGACCAGCCATCGTTCGCAAAAAGTGCTGGTGATCTGCGCCAAAGCGACCACCGCGTTACAGCTGGAGCAGGTGCTGCGCGAACGCGAAGGCATCCGCGCCGCCGTGTTCCATGAGGGCATGTCGATTATCGAACGCGATCGCGCCGCCGCCTGGTTCGCCGAAGAAGATACCGGCGCGCAGGTGCTGTTATGTTCCGAAATCGGCTCCGAAGGACGTAACTTCCAGTTTGCCAGCAATCTGGTGATGTTCGACTTGCCGTTTAACCCGGATCTGCTGGAACAGCGTATTGGTCGTCTGGATCGTATCGGCCAGGCGCATGATATCCAGATCCACGTCCCATACCTGGAAAAAACCGCCCAGTCGGTGCTGGTTCGCTGGTATCACGAAGGGCTGGACGCCTTTGAGCACACCTGCCCGACCGGTCGCGCGATTTATGATTCAGCCTACGCCAGTCTGATTAACTATCTGGCCGCGCCTGAAGAAACCGACGGGTTTGACGATCTGATCAAATCCTGCCGCGAGCAACATGAAGCGCTAAAAGCCCAGTTAGAACAGGGCCGCGACCGCCTGCTGGAGATCCACTCCAACGGCGGAGAAAAAGCCCAACAGCTCGCACAAAGCATTGAAGAACAGGACGACGACACCAACCTGATCGCGTTCGCCATGAACCTGTTCGATATCGTCGGCATTAACCAGGACGATCGCGGCGACAATCTGATCGTGCTGACGCCGTCTGACCACATGTTGGTGCCGGATTTCCCCGGCCTGCCGGAAGACGGCTGTACTATCACGTTTGAACGTGACGTAGCCCTGTCTCGCGAAGATGCGCAGTTTATTACCTGGGAACATCCGCTCATCCGTAACGGACTGGATCTGATCCTCTCCGGCGATACCGGCAGCAGCACCATTTCGCTGTTGAAAAATAAAGCGCTGCCCGTCGGCACGCTGCTGGTCGAACTGGTTTACGTCGTGGAAGCGCAGGCGCCGAAACAGCTACAACTGAACCGCTTCCTGCCGCCGACGCCGGTACGTATGCTGTTAGATAAAAACGGCAACAATCTGGCCGCCCAGGTCGAGTTTGAAACCTTCAACCGTCAGCTCAGCGCCGTGAATCGCCACACCGGCAGCAAACTGGTTAACGCCGTGCAACAGGACGTCCACGCCATTTTGCAACTGGGCGAGACGCAGATTGAAAAGTCCGCCAGAACGCTGATTGATAACGCGCGTCGCGAGGCGGATGAAAAACTGTCCGGGGAACTGTCGCGTCTGGAAGCGCTGCGCGCCGTCAACCCGAACATTCGCGACGACGAACTTGCCGCTATCGACAGCAACCGTCAGCAGGTACTGGAAAGCCTGAATCAGGCAGGCTGGCGTCTGGACGCGCTGCGTCTTATCGTCGTCACGCACCAATAACGGAGCCGTACATGGGGATGGAAAACTACAATCCGCCGCAGGAACCCTGGCTGGTTATCCTGTATCAGGATGAGCACATTATGGTGGTCAATAAGCCCAGCGGCCTGTTGTCCGTGCCGGGGCGTCTGGAAGCGCACAAAGACAGCATTATGACGCGTATCCAGCGCGACTACCCGCAGGCAGAATCGGTGCATCGTCTGGATATGGCCACCAGCGGCGTGATTGTAGTGGCGCTGACCAAAGCCGCGGAACGGGAGCTAAAACGCCAGTTCCGCGAACGTGAGCCGAAAAAGCAGTATGTGGCGCGCGTATGGGGGCATCCCTCCCCGGCGGAAGGACTGGTTGACTTACCGCTCATCTGCGACTGGCCGAACCGGCCAAAGCAGAAAGTGTGTCATGAAACCGGCAAACCGGCGCAAACGGAATATAACGTGGTGGAGTTTGCGGCGGATAATACCGCCCGCGTGGTGCTCAAGCCGATCACCGGGCGTTCGCATCAGCTTCGTGTGCATATGCTGGCGTTAGGCCACCCGATTTTAGGCGATCGGTTTTACGCCTCGCCGGAAGCGTTGTCGCTGGCGCCGCGTTTGCAGTTACACGCCGAAATGCTGACCATTACCCATCCCGCTTACGGCACCAGCATGACGTTTAAAGTCCCGGCAGATTTTTAAATTCTGAGCCAATTTATGCCGGGCGCTTCGCTTGCCCGGCCTACATTCATTAACGTAGGCCGGATAAGGCGCTAGTCGCATCCGGCAATTCAATCACTTGAAGCCTTTCTGTTCTTTGATTAGCTCATACGCTTTCTGAATTTCCTGCGCTTTTTGCTTCGCCATTTCCATCATTTCCGGCGGTAAACCTTTCGCGACCAGTTTGTCCGGATGATGCTCGCTCATCAGTTTGCGATAAGCGCGTTTAATGGTGGTTGCATCATCGGTGGTTTTAACCCCCAGCACATTACAGGCATCTTCCAGCGTCGGGCCGCGCTGCGCCTGCTGCCAGCCGCCGCCGGACTGTTGATGATAACCGCCGCCAAACTGCGCGCCGCCCTGCATCATGCGCAGAAATTGATCGAACTGTACGCGGGAAATACCTAGTTCTTCCGCAATCACATACAGCACTTCCCGCTCATTAGGGTGTAGCGAGCCATCGGCAAACGCCGCCTGGATCTGAATTTCCAGAAACATCCGGATCAGATCAAAACGCCCGAAGCAGACGCTACGAAACTGCCGCATCTTTTCACGTAATGGGTAATTATCCGCTTTTCCGACCCGAAAGGCGTTCTGCGCGGCAGTACGTGAATCGCCGTGTAAATTCATGCGATCCATCAACTGACTGGCGATATGAATATCCGCTTCCGTCACCCGTCCTTTTGATTTGGTTAAGTGGCCCATCACCTCAAAGGTGGTGGCAAAAAACAGCGCCTGCCGTTCCCGCTGGTTGGCAAACCACGCCATTTTTCGGCTGCGGGCTTTGTCGAACATATGGCCCACCAGCAAACCCAGGACCACGCCCCAAAAGCCGCCGCCCATCATCAGGGCTACGGCGACGCCAATTATCTTTCCCCAGTACTGCATAGACTCCCCAAAACGTTACGCTATCGGTGAGGCTATCTCCCACAAAATAAGGTGCTTTTCTGCGAATGAAGGCTACGGTCAATTGTGGGACATCGCCTATAATTTGCATTATCATACCTGTCATTCAATGCCGTGCCTAACACCACAGACGCTAAACGGCAGGATTAACACTGGCGCAGCGAAGATGAGTAAGTTAGGCTGTGACCGTTTGTCACGCGCAACGCTACCGATGATGGAACAATAAATACAACGTATGAAAAAACGTATTCCCACTCTTCTGGCCACCATGATCGCCAGCGCCCTTTATAGTCATCAGGGGCTGGCAGCCGATCTTGCCTCACAGTGTATGTTGGGCGTGCCGAGCTACGATCGTCCTCTGGTAAAAGGCGATACCAACGATCTGCCGGTGACTATCAATGCCGATAACGCTAAAGGTAACTACCCGGACGATGCCGTTTTTACCGGCAACGTGGACATTATGCAGGGGAATAGCCGCCTGCAAGCGGATGAAGTGCAGCTTCATCAGAAGCAGGCGGAAGGTCAACCGGAACCTGTACGCACCGTCGATGCGCTGGGTAATGTGCATTATGATGACAATCAGGTCATCCTTAAAGGGCCAAAGGGCTGGGCGAACCTGAACACCAAAGACACGAACGTCTGGGAAGGCGATTACCAGATGGTGGGCCGTCAGGGGCGCGGTAAAGCCGATCTCATGAAGCAGCGCGGCGAAAACCGCTATACCATTCTGGAAAACGGCAGCTTTACCTCCTGTCTGCCTGGCTCCGATACCTGGAGCGTGGTGGGGAGTGAAGTCATCCATGACCGTGAAGAACAGGTTGCGGAGATCTGGAACGCCCGGTTTAAAGTAGGTCCGGTTCCGATCTTTTATAGCCCCTATTTACAGCTACCCGTCGGTGACAAACGTCGCTCAGGTTTCCTGATCCCGAACGCGAAATACACGACCAAGAACTATTTCGAGTTCTACTTACCGTATTACTGGAACATCGCGCCCAATATGGACGCCACCATCACCCCGCACTATATGCACCGCCGCGGCAATATTATGTGGGAGAACGAATTCCGTTATCTCTCGCAGGCAGGCGCCGGGTTGATGGAATTAGATTATCTGCCTTCTGATAAAGTCTACGAGGACGAACATCCCAAAGAGGGCGATAAGCACCGCTGGTTATTCTACTGGCAGCACTCAGGCGTGATGGATCAGGTGTGGCGTTTTAACGTCGATTACACCAAAGTCAGCGACTCCAGCTACTTTAATGATTTCGACAGTAAGTACGGTTCGAGTACCGACGGTTACGCGACGCAGAAATTCAGCGTCGGCTACGCCGTACAAAACTTTGACGCTACGGTGTCGACCAAACAATTCCAGGTGTTTAACGATCAGAACACCAGCAGCTACTCTGCGGAGCCGCAGTTAGACGTTAACTACTACCATAACGATCTCGGCCCGTTTGATACCCGGATTTACGGCCAGGCGGTGCATTTCGTCAACACCAAAGACGATATGCCGGAAGCAACCCGCGTCCACCTGGAGCCGACCATTAGTCTGCCGCTCTCCAACCGTTGGGGCAGCCTGAACACCGAAGCGAAGCTGATGGCGACGCACTATCAGCAAACGAATCTGGACAGCTATAACAGCGATCCAAACAATAAAAATAAGCTGGAAGATTCGGTTAACCGCGTCATGCCGCAGTTTAAAGTCGACGGTAAGCTCATCTTCGAACGCGATATGGCGATGCTGGCACCGGGGTA
Source organism: Salmonella sp. 741265055_HSA (assembly GCF_046569525.1). Lineage (NCBI taxonomy): Bacteria > Pseudomonadati > Pseudomonadota > Gammaproteobacteria > Enterobacterales > Enterobacteriaceae > Salmonella > Salmonella sp. 741265055_HSA. The sequence continues at coordinate 9,589 of NZ_JBKFSQ010000038.1, forward strand.
TACCCAGACGCTGGAACCACGCGTGCAGTACCTGTATGTGCCGTACCGCGACCAGAGCGGCATCTATAACTACGATTCTTCTTTGCTGCAATCCGACTATAACGGCCTGTTCCGCGACCGCACTTATGGCGGTCTCGACCGTATTGCTTCCGCCAACCAGGTCACGACCGGCGTCACAACACGCATTTATGATGATGCCGCCGTTGAACGTTTTAACGTTTCTGTTGGTCAAATCTACTATTTCACGGAGTCTCGCACCGGCGACGACAACATTAAATGGGAGAATGACGACAAAACCGGTTCGCTGGTTTGGGCAGGCGACACTTACTGGCGTATTTCAGAACGTTGGGGGCTGCGTAGCGGAGTGCAGTACGATACCCGTCTGGATAGCGTCGCTACCAGCAGCAGCAGCCTCGAATACCGTCGGGATCAGAATCGTCTGGTACAGTTGAACTACCGCTATGCCAGCCCGGAATATATTCAGGCTACGTTGCCTTCGTATTATTCCACGGCAGAGCAGTATAAAAACGGCATCAACCAGGTGGGCGCGGTGGCAAGTTGGCCGATTGCCGATCGCTGGTCGATTGTCGGCGCGTACTACTTCGATACCAATTCGAGCAAACCTGCAGACCAGATGCTCGGCTTGCAGTACAACTCTTGCTGCTATGCGATCCGCGTCGGATACGAACGTAAGCTGAACGGTTGGGATAACGATAAACAACACGCGATTTATGATAACGCGATTGGCTTCAACATTGAGCTGCGCGGTTTGAGCTCTAACTACGGCCTCGGCACGCAAGAAATGTTGCGTTCGAACATTCTGCCGTACCAAAGCTCTATGTAATCTGATTGATTTACAACGTAATCCGCATTGCGGTTAATTGAAATGGAAAAAGTATGAAGAACTGGAAAACGCTGCTTCTCGGTATCGCCATGATCGCGAATACCAGTTTCGCTGCCCCCCAGGTAGTCGATAAAGTCGCAGCCGTCGTCAATAATGGCGTCGTGCTGGAAAGCGACGTTGATGGCTTAATGCAATCAGTCAAACTCAACGCGGGTCAGGCAGGTCAGCAGCTTCCGGACGACGCCACGCTGCGTCACCAGATCCTGGAACGTTTGATTATGGATCAAATTATCCTGCAGATGGGTCAGAAGATGGGGGTGAAGATCACGGATGAGCAGTTGGATCAGGCCATCGCCAACATCGCCAAACAAAACAATATGACGATGGATCAGATGCGCAGCCGTCTGGCTTACGATGGGCTGAACTATTCAACCTACCGTAACCAGATTCGTAAAGAGATGATTATCTCTGAAGTGCGCAACAATGAGGTTCGTCGCCGTATCACCGTTTTGCCGCAAGAAGTTGACGCGCTGGCAAAACAGATTGGCACCCAAAACGACGCCAGCACCGAGCTGAACCTGAGCCATATCCTGATTGCTCTGCCGGAAAACCCAACCTCCGGGCAGGTTAACGACGCGCAGCGCCAGGCGGAAAGCATTGTTGAAGAAGCGCGTAACGGCGCAGATTTCGGCAAACTGGCGATTACCTACTCTGCCGACCAGCAGGCGCTAAAAGGCGGTCAGATGGGCTGGGGCCGTATCCAGGAGCTGCCGGGGATTTTCGCCCAGGCGCTGAGCACCGCGAAGAAAGGCGACATTGTCGGCCCGATTCGCTCCGGCGTCGGCTTCCACATTCTGAAAGTAAACGACCTGCGCGGTCAGAGCCAGAATATCTCCGTGACCGAAGTTCACGCTCGTCACATTCTGCTTAAGCCGTCGCCGATCATGACCGATCAGCAGGCGCGCCTGAAGCTGGAAGAAATCGCGGCTGACATTAAGAGTGGTAAAACCACATTTGCCGCTGCGGCGAAAGAGTACTCTCAGGACCCGGGCTCCGCTAACCAAGGCGGTGATTTGGGTTGGGCTACGCCAGATATTTTCGATCCGGCGTTCCGCGACGCGCTGACGAAGCTGCATAAAGGCCAAATAAGCGCGCCGGTACACTCCTCTTTCGGCTGGCATCTGATCGAATTGCTGGATACGCGTAAGGTAGACAAAACCGATGCGGCGCAGAAAGATCGCGCTTATCGTATGCTGATGAACCGTAAATTCTCAGAAGAAGCGGCGACCTGGATGCAAGAACAGCGCGCCAGCGCTTACGTTAAGATTTTGAGTAACTAATGAGCAGTGCGCAACGCGTTGTTATCACTCCCGGCGAACCCGCCGGGATTGGCCCCGATCTTGTTATCCAACTGGCGCAACGCGCGTGGCCGATTGAACTGGTCGTCTGTGCGGACGGCGCGCTCCTGACGGAGCGGGCCGCCATGCTCGGCCTGCCTCTCTCGCTTCTCCCCTACTCGCCTGATGTCCCCGCTGCGCCGCAGCCCGCGGGAACGCTGACCCTATTGCCGGTCTCGCTGCGCGCGCCTGCCATCCCCGGTCAGTTGACGGTAGAAAATGGCCCCTATGTGGTAGAGACGCTGGCGCGAGCGTGTGATGGCTGTCTGAACGGTGAATTTGCCGCGCTGATCACAGGCCCCGTGCACAAAGGCGTTATTAACGACGCAGGCATTCCGTTTACCGGTCATACCGAGTTTTTCGAAGAACGTTCGCAGGCGAAAAAAGTCGTGATGATGCTGGCAACCGAAGAACTTCGCGTGGCGCTGGCGACCACGCATCTGCCGCTACGGGCGATTGCAGACGCCATCACCCCTGCGCTTTTGCACGAAGTGATTGCTATTTTGCATCACGATTTGCGGACCAAATTTGGTATTGCCGAACCGCGCATTCTTGTCTGTGGCCTGAATCCGCACGCGGGCGAAGGCGGTCATATGGGCACGGAAGAGATAGACACCATCATTCCGGTGCTCGACGAGCTGCGGGCGCAGGGGATGAAACTCAACGGGCCGCTACCTGCTGATACGCTGTTTCAGCCCAAATATCTCGATAATGCCGACGCGGTGCTGGCGATGTACCACGATCAGGGCCTGCCCGTGCTAAAATACCAGGGATTCGGTCGGGGAGTGAATATTACGCTCGGCCTACCTTTTATTCGAACCTCCGTTGACCACGGCACCGCGCTTGAACTGGCAGGTCGTGGAAAAGCGGATGTCGGCAGTTTTATTACGGCGCTTAATCTCGCCATCAAAATGATTGTTAATACCCAATGAATAATCGAGTCCATCAGGGCCATTTAGCCCGTAAACGCTTCGGGCAAAACTTTCTCAACGATCGGTTTGTGATCGACAGTATTGTTTCTGCTATTAATCCGCAAAAAGGCCAGGCGATGGTTGAAATCGGCCCCGGTCTGGCGGCGCTGACGGAGCCGGTCGGCGAACGACTGGATAAGCTCACGGTCATTGAACTTGACCGCGATCTGGCGGCGCGTTTGCAAACCCATCCGTTCTTAGGGCCGAAGCTGACTATTTATCAGCAGGACGCCATGACCATGAACTTTGGCGAACTGTCTGCGCAGTTGGGCCAACCGCTGCGTGTGTTCGGCAATCTACCCTATAATATCTCCACCCCGCTGATGTTCCATCTCTTTAGCTATACTGATGCCATTGCCGACATGCACTTTATGTTGCAAAAAGAAGTGGTAAATCGTCTGGTTGCAGGGCCGAACAGCAAAGCGTATGGTCGTTTAAGCGTGATGGCGCAATATTACTGTCAGGTGATCCCGGTGCTTGAAGTGCCGCCATCCGCCTTCACGCCGCCGCCCAAAGTGGACTCCGCCGTGGTGCGTCTGGTTCCACACGCAACAATGCCTTACCCGGTTAAAGATATTCGCGTGTTGAGCCGTATTACCACCGAGGCCTTTAACCAGCGCCGTAAAACGATCCGTAACAGTCTCGGCAACCTTTTTAGCGTTGAGACGTTGACGGAAATGGGTATTGACCCGGCAATGCGCGCGGAAAATATCTCTGTCGCGCAGTACTGCCAGATGGCCAACTATCTGTCGGAAAACGCGCCTTTGAAGGAGAGTTAAACATGATCAATTCGCCCAGAGTGTGTATTCAGGTGCAAAGCGTCTACATTGAGGCGCAATCCTCACCTGACGATGAACGTTACGTTTTTGCCTATACCGTAACCATCCGCAATCTGGGCCGGGCGCCAGTGCAGCTATTGGGCCGCTACTGGCTGATTACCAATGGTCATGGCCGTGAAACCGAAGTCCAGGGCGAAGGTGTGGTTGGCGTCCAGCCGCACATTGCGCCTGGCGAAGAGTATCAGTACACCAGCGGCGCGGTAATTGAAACGCCGCTGGGCACCATGCAGGGTCATTACGAAATGATCGATGAAAATGGCGACGCCTTTACCATCGACATTCCCGTGTTTCGACTCGCCGTCCCTACACTCATTCACTAAAATTATAACAATGGCAACTTATCTCATCGGCGACGTTCACGGTTGCTACGACGAACTGATCGCCTTATTACAGCAAGTGGAATTTACGCCAGACACAGACACTCTGTGGCTAACTGGCGATTTGGTCGCCCGCGGTCCCGGTTCGCTGGACGTGTTACGCTACGTCAAATCGCTTGGCAATAGCGTGCGTTTAGTGCTGGGGAATCACGATTTACACCTGTTGGCCGTATTCGCCGGGATTAGCCGCAACAAACCTAAAGACCGGCTGACCCCGCTTCTTGAAGCGCCGGACGCCGATGAACTGTTGAATTGGTTACGCCGTCAGCCGCTGTTGCAAGTAGATGAAGAGAAAAAGCTGGTTATGGCACATGCGGGTATTACCCCACAGTGGGATTTGCAGACGGCAAAAGAGTGCGCCCGCGATGTTGAAGCGGTGCTGTCGAGCGACTCGTACCCGTTTTTCCTCGACGCGATGTATGGCGATATGCCGAATAACTGGTCGCCGGCGTTAAGCGGTCTGGCGCGGCTACGCTTTATTACTAATGCCTTTACCCGTATGCGTTACTGCTTTCCTAACGGTCAACTGGATATGTACAGCAAAGCGTCGCCGGAAAATGCCCCTGCGCCGCTGAAGCCGTGGTTCGCCATTCCGGGACCGGTGAGCGAGGCTTACAGTATTGCTTTCGGGCACTGGGCGTCGCTGGAAGGGAAAGGGACGCCAGAAGGTATTTACGCGCTGGATACCGGCTGCTGCTGGGGCGGGGAGTTAACCTGTTTACGTTGGGAAGATAAACAGTATTTTGTGCAGCCGTCAAACCGCCAGATGGATATGGGCGAAGGCGAAGCGGTCAACGCCTGATAGGTTTATGCCTGATGGCGCTACGCTTATCAGGCCTACATCTGGCTCAAGGATTGGTTTATGCCTGATGGCGCTACGCTTATCAGGCCTACATCCGGCTCAAGAGTAGGCCGGATAAGGCGTTTCGCCGCCATCCGGCACTACAGCGTTAACGACGTTCCAGAATCTCGAAACAATAGCTGTGAGAATTCTGCGCGTCGGCATCGTGAAACTCACTGAATACCGATTCCCAGTCATCCGGTTCATAATCCGGAAAATGGGTATCGCCTTCGACTTCCGCATCAATATGCGTCAGATAAAGCTTCTGCGCCTTTGGCAGGAACTGCTCGTACACGCGCCCGCCGCCAATGACCATAATTTCCGGCGCATCGCCGCAAGCGGCAATCGCCTCATCGACAGACTTCACCCACTGCACGCGATCGTCGGTGCCCGGCTGGCTGCTGATAACAATATTTTTACGTCCCGGTAAGGGGCGTCCGATGGACTCCCAGGTGTGACGTCCCATGACGACAGGTTTATTTAACGTGTTACGTTTAAACCAGGCGAGATCGGCAGGCAGGTTCCACGGCATGGCGTTTTCCATACCGATGACGCGATCCACCGCTAACGCCGCAATCAGACTGATCATTAATTATTTCCTGATACAAAAAAAATTGCCGCCACTATACGTAAAGCGCAATCTTTCGTCGACTGACGAAAAGAGGATGAGCACGAAAATTTTTCGTTCTGCTGGCGACGCCACTCATTTGATGTGGAGCGCCAGCATTACAGTAGTTCAAAAACAGCCAATTAGCAGTAAAGTTTGCAGAACATCACATTTTTTACTTTAGATTGACGGTTTGACCTCGGGTTCATCAGCGGCCTCCCCGGAATGTTTGCCCTCAGCCGTTCCCTGCCAGCCGTGGCGCTGAATCAACGACAGATGCTCCCGGTCCTCGGTAATAATTTCGCTCAACATCGCGCTGGTACGTTTATAGGCGGCGGCGCGAGATAACGGATCGTTTTCCCCTTTCGCCATCTCTTCCACCATCCGGGTATTAAAATGGCGGAACAGATCCGCGCGCTCGCGGGCTTCATAACGCCCCAGCCCCAGCGCCTCCAGCGCCTGTCGTCCGCTTTTGAGCGCGCCTTCGAAGGTTTCACGTTCGGGCATCGCCACACCAGCCTGGCGCAGGCGAATGTAATGATCGACATCACGGGCGCGGGCGATAATCTGCAGATGCGGGAAATGCGACTTCACCAGTTCACTCAGTTGCAAATTGGTTTGCGGATCGTCAATGGCGTTAATCAATACCTCCGCCTTCGCCGCTCCGGCAGATTCCAGTAAATCCATACGCGTCGCGTCGCCATAAAAAACCTTCATGCCGAATTTACGCAGCGTTTCGATATGATCGGGGTCGTGATCGAGCACCACCATCTTCACCCCGCTCGACAGCAGCAGACGCCCGGCTATCTGACCAAACCGTCCAAACCCGGCCACAATAACCCGCGGTTGCTCTTCGTCGATTTCATCCGCCTCGCGCGCTTCCCCCGTCGCGGTCTTCTCCATGCGCGTCAGCAGCACCAGAAAAATCGGCGTTGCCGCCATCGACAGCGCGACCGCCAGCGTCAGCGCTTTTGCCCATTCCGGCTCAAGTACACCCGCCATTTGCGCCGCGCCAAAAACCACAAACGCAAACTCACTTCCCTGGCCTAATAAGACGGCAAACCAGCGACGCTGTTTTGCCGGTACACCCAGCGGCCTCGCGACCAGCCACAACATGACGATTTTGATTGCCAGAAAACCGGCCAACAACAGCAGAATGCGCAGCGGATTCTCCACCAGCGTGCCGAAATCAATCGACATGCCGACGCCAATAAAGAACAGCCCCAGCAGCAACCCCTTAAAGGGTTCAATATCGCTTTCCAGCGCATGACGGTATTCCGAGCTCGCCAGCAGAACGCCCGCCAGGAACGCGCCCATCGCCATTGACAGCCCAACCTCTTCCAGCAACAGTCCGAAACCAAACACCAGAAATAGCGCCACGGCGCTGAACACTTCCCGCAAACCAGAACGCGCGACAAAGCGCAGCGCCGGGCGCGTGACGTAGCGTCCCAGCAGCACCACCAGCGCCAACGCGCCTGCGACTTTCAACGCCGATAGCGCAAACGCGCCAAGCGTGGTGGATGCGCCGCTGGCGGCCAGCAGCGGAATCATCGCCACCAGCGGGATCGCCGCGATATCCTGGAACAAGAGCACTGCGAATGCGCTACGTCCTACTTGTGAAACGGTCAGGTTACGCTCATTCATTGCCTGCATGGCGATAGCCGTGGACGAAAGCGCCAGCGTCATGCCAATCAGCTCCGCCACCTGCCAACGCAGGCCAAGAAACATACAGAACAGACCAATGAGTCCGCCGCAGACCACCATCTGTAACGCGCCGCCGCCAAATACCGAGGCGCGCAGCTTCCATAACCGTTGCGGGTCCAGTTCAAGCCCAATAACAAACAACATCAGCACGACGCCGATTTCCGCAAAATGCAGAATAGATTCGGCGTCCGTCACCAGCCGTAGCCCCCAGGGGCCGATAATGCAACCCGCAATCAGATACCCCAGCACCGATCCTAAGCCCAAACGTACCGCAATCGGCACAATCAGCGCCGCCGAACCAAGATAGATCAGCGCCTGCAGTAGAGTATGGCTATCCATGATTCACCTCCTGCCATGCCAGTAAACGCTGTTTATACTGACGCGCCTGCGCCTGTAAGGTGTCGTCATCGCAAATGAACGTGCAGTGCATGGCAAACGGCGGCAGCCATTTGAGGCCGCAATAGAGCGCCGTCGCCTGTAGCGGCTGAGAGAGAACATCAAATCCCGGATGTGAACCGATAGTAAAATGGTTTTCACCGCCGCCGGTCGTTACCGCCCACAGCAGATATTTACCGCGCAATGCCGTACCGCCGTGACCGTAAGCCCAGCCGTGGGTGAGGACTTTATCCATCCATAATTTGAGTAAAGGAGGGACGCTATACCACTGCATCGGATGCTGCCAGACGATAAGACTCGCGCGCGACAGCGCCTCCTGCTCGGCGGCAACGTCAATATTGAAATCGGGATAGAGGTGATAAAGCGAACGTATTTCGACGTTTTCCAGCGTCCCTGCCTGTTCAAGCATCCGCTTATTCGCATGAGAATGATGCGGATACGGGTGCGCATAAATAATGAGGATCATGATTAGCCTGTGATGATCTGTTTTTTATCACAAAGTGTAGTGACAAATTCGCCAGGCTAATAGTGAATATTATTGAGCTGCTAATCAGAAAAAATTGAATTAACACCAGCCAGGAGTTGACGCCATCCTGCCCCCGGAAGACGCTCTCGAAGGGCCGCAGGCGTTTGCGGAAAAGCGCGATCCGGTGTGGAAAGGTTGGTGATGATGGCAGCCTTAAATCGCTGACAAATCGGTTTAAGGCCTTCTTGTCGGGCGGCGCTGCGCTAAATTTGCCTGTAATGACTGTAATATCAATCCATTACATGATGACACAGGCCCAATAAGCGCAGCGCCAACAGCATCTGAACCTCCAGACACGCTGGATGCCAGATCGCCGACGCATAAATTAACCTAATGGGTCAGACACTTAGAGCCTGGCCCAGTAGGCGTAATTGTTGAAGCCAGTTTGGGGCCGACCAGCGCGCAGAAACCGGAGCGTACACGTAGTACGTGAGGATTTTGAGCACTGCCCGGTCCCAAAATGGCGAATAAAATAACCTAATGGGTCAGGCTCTTAATCTTTCGCCATGCGGTTAAACTGCTCAATAGTAAGATCCCACGGCTCACGGGCCGTATCCGGCATAAAACTGCCGTCATCCACGCCAATTTCGTCCTTGATAATTTTATTCAGTTTTTCATTCATCGTAAGAATGAGATCCTGATATTTCTGTTTATCAGCAGCAAGGTTATGGTTCTCATCAGGATCATTTTTAAGATCGTAAAGTTCAAGATCGTTGTACTTAATAAGATCCTCCCAGGTTTCCGGCGTATTATGCTCCCTTAGCGAGAAATAACGCGCAAACTTATAACGGCCATCGTTAATCATCCGCGTCCCTGAACGATGGCTGAAATCAGGATGCAAATGGGATATTTCCTGCTTGATCTGCGCCACCGTTTTTTGTTTATCCCTTTGTAGCGCGATAACGCGGTGGAGATAATGGGCATCGGTATACAAGATCATGCCATAGCAATATAAGCTGGCATTTCTCACCGCATTAACCGCAACGCCCTCCGGGTTTTTTAGCAATCCGCTAAAATTAACGCCTTTGCGGTTGCCTAACGCCTGGTGTTGTTTTTCTTCCGGCAAACCGGTCAGCCCAACTAATGTCGGCGCGATATCAAGATGACAGGTCAACGCCTGACATTTCTTATTACCGGGGTACGCCGGGTGGGAAATAATCATCGGTACATGGATCTGTTCTTTATAAACGGAAGCGCCTTTACCGTGCATCTGATGGCTTCCGCCTAATTCTCCATGATCGGCAGTAAATACAACAATCGTTTTATCAGTTAACTTGAGGGCATCCAGTTCATTTAATATCCGGTCAAGGTGAGTATCACAATCGCGGATACAGTTGAAATAGTAGTCAAGCAGTTTACGCCAACGACGATCTTCATCAGGAAACTGCCCTTCCAGCGCAGCGCGCGCCGTCTGGTATTCAAGATGCGCCGGCGGTCTTCCCTGCTCATTGAATGATTGATGCCTGTTTGCCGGCAGCGGATAGTTCGGCCAGCTTGCCTGATAAAGCTCGTTTTCCGGCGGCTGCGTGGGCGCCAGGGTATTATCATCCTGATCCAACTCGCCACGCCACTGTACCTTTTCTCCCTCTTTATCGGTATCAATAAACATGACGTCATGAGGATTAACGAGGTTAACGGCCAGGAACCAGGGCTTGTGTTGGTCATTCAAGGGCTGCCCCTTGCATCTTAACCAATTTATAGTCTGAGCCGTGGTGGTTGAATCATAAAAATAGCCGCCTTTACTATGGCCAATAATATCGCCGATGCCGTGATAGTCAGCAAAACCATATTTTTCCATAATTTTATGTAATTCTGGTTCAGGAATATCCCCGACATCAATATCCTCATCTTTTTCGTCAGGCAAAGGCTTCTCCAGTTTTTCTGTAAGATGCCACTTACCTTTATAGGCCGTATAGTATCCCAGTTCCCGCATCATATGGCCTGTGGTTCCAAGAGCGGGGTCAAGGTCATAGGGCATCCAGGGTAATCCCAGATTATCAAACATCTTTGTCTGGGGCATATGTAAGCCGGTATACAATACGGATCGGGAAGGCGTACAGACATTACTGGTATTCTGATGATTACAGAATGTCACCCCCGTTTTCATGAGCCGCTCTCTGCCGGGTACCGGGAAAGGAAACGTAGGAAAAAAACGCTCCTGGTCGGTCACGACTAACAGAATATTATATCCTTCTGGCAATTTTTCCGGGATTTCGCCAGTAAACGGTTTATCCCACGCCGGTTTCGCCTTGACGGCGCATTTTTCATCAGCCTTTACCGCGCCGGATAGCATACCGCCGGCGGCAAGAATACCGGCGCTGGTTAACAGTTTCCTACGCGTAAGATCCGTCTCTTCTGCGGACAGATTTTTTTTATTACTCATATTATTATACCTGTAGTCAGTAACTTTATCACATATTCATTTATTACTGTACGAGGAAGCGTGGATATGTATCAATGCCTTCCGGGTAAGAATATGTGTTATAAATTGATTTGTATTTCAAATTAGAAATATATTAATAAATAACCATAATTCACTGAAAAATCATTTAGATGAAAAGTTCATTGTTTTTATTTTAGAGATACAACTGCAGACATTACTTCATAAAAAAATACATTATTAAACATACTCAATAGCGCTGTGTTCGTGCCTTTTCCCTTCAACTACGGTGATTACCCTATGCCGCTACAATAAAATCGCCCCGAAAGAAACACTATCAGTAACAGGCCGCGCAACCATAGACATACAACCGGTAACATCACTCTATGAAATTAAAACATAACTCAATTCTGTTATGTTGCTTATGAATAAAACTAGCGTATTGCCGCGTGATTCAATAAAAATTACGCCATTAAAAGAAATAATATAAAAACTATTATTTACAGGGGGGTTAAGTTTCTTTTTAGCTGGCAGCGCATTATTTTATATTGACAACAACATAAAGAGGTGACTATAACAAGATATAAGACGGTCACACCAAATAAGTCTATTTTCAGATAATCAACCGAGGTTATATACCCAAAATAATTCGAGTTGCTTAAAGGCGGCAAGGGAGTGAGTCCCCAGGAGCATAGATAACTATGTGACTGGGGTGAACGACAAATCTGCCGGGAGCAGATTTGAACGTCGCGTGCGACGGCCCGTCAGGGCGAGGCCCATGGATGGACCGAGTAATCCGTAGCCAACACATAAGCAACTTGAAGTATGAAGGGTATAAATAATTTCGTTACGGATTACTGATATTGCGCAAACCTTATCATCAATGCAACAGGAACAGAACCATGAAAAAATGCATTATTGCCGCCGCATTACTGGCAACGGTTGCTTCATTCAGCACGCTTGCGGCAGAGCAGGTCTCTAAGCAAGAAATCAGCCACTTCAAACTGGTTAAGGTCGGCAACATAAATGTGTCCCAGAGTGGCGGGCAGATTTCCTCACCCACTGATTTACGCGAAAAATTGTCAGCATTAGCCGATGCGAAAGGCGGAAAATATTACCATATTATCGCTGCACGTGAGCATGGTCCGAATTTTGAAGCCGTTGCCGAAGTTTATAACGATGCGACGAAATAAAGCTCTGATTGCGCCATAACGAGGGCACAGGCATGAAATAATAAGAGAGCACCAGCAAGGTGCCATGTTACGTCACAATCCACTCAGGGCCGTCTGGAAACAGATGCTGGCCCTCTTTTTTATCAACAGTTCATCCGGGGCAGGCAAGTCGGTAGAATGTATGCGCGCAGACAGTAAGCCCTTCGTGAGTAAGACGGTTTTGCGGGCTGTTTTAAGATAATATTTAGTGCGCTTTTACCTGCCTGAACCAGTAATTTTCCATTTTCGTTATCCATTTCCCCTTTTTATTTTTCGGTATTACGCCAGCCCACAGTAATTGCAACTGTCGGTTATAGGTTCCAATAGCGTGTCCACCATACGCCCCTTCAAATGCTATCACCATGGGTCCCTGCCCTTTTACCCCCTCTTGTCCTTCATGGCAATAAAGCGCGTTGCGGTGAGTCACGTCAAGTTCATACTGTACGTTCAGTTTCACACATTTTTCCCCGCAGCCTTCTACTGGCGGCAATATTGTCATGGTATAAGGCGGGTTATCTGCCGTGGTTTTCCATGTTCCGATCAGGTCTTTGCAGGCGTTTATCTCCGTAGCCCCGGAGGCAGCAGAAAATAGCGCGAGCAAATAAAAAGGTATTAGTTTCAGTTTCATTACAGACTCCTGTTCCTTATACCTGGTCATTTATACCTAATCATAAGGATAAATGCCCTGAGATATGTTTTTTTCCGGGAAATGTTGAGCCGCTGTTCAGAGAAATGTCGATGAGTATAACCTCATGTAAGCGGACAGCGCGGTGGGGAAAGCGGGAACACGGGCGAATGGTCTAACGTATTTCGACGTTTTCCGGCGTCCCTGCCTGTTCAGGCATCCGTTTATTCGCATGGGAATAAATGGATGCGCATAAAGAGAGAATATTATTGAGCGGCTAACCAGAAAAAATTGAATTAATTATCCAGCTCGCTCATGTTTTTTAGCTGATCGCGGTTAATCTGTTCGGTTTTCCCGGTGGCGGCGTTTTTGTAAGACACCATACCGGTATCGTTATCGACCTCGGGTTTCCCGTCGGTGACAATAGTTTTGCCATCCGTGGTTTCAACCGCCTGGTTAGAAGAGCATCCTGCGACGGTGAATAGTGTTGCTGCGGTAAACAGTGCGGTCATAAGACATTTTTGCATGGTGTTCTCCCTGCTTTTCAGTTGTTTTAGCATGTGACTGTTAACTGTAGCGTTATTGGCGAAAAGCAGGGAGAAATGCAGAACACTCTTAACGAGGGTTATCCGATGGCGTTCCGCGCAAAGTCATGTTTCCGGTCTGTGTTAGCGTCAAGCCGCGAGTTTCCGGGGCAAACATCACCGATACGCCAAGCCCGACTAACGAAATCAACGCGCCAATCAGCATGACGTTATTAATACCGTAACGAGTAATAAAAATCGGTAATGCCCAGGTGGAGACAATGGTTCCGATGCGGCTTAATGACATGATGACCCCCACGGCCGAAGCGCGAATATCCGTCGGGAAGAGTTCATTAGGATAAAGCCATTGCAGTATGCCCGGCCCGCCGGAAAAGAAGGCGTATACCGCAAACGCCACCACGACCAGGATGATGCCCAGATTTGACACCAGCCCCAGCAGCGCCAGCGCGATAGTCATCATGGCGAAGCTGCCAATAAGCAGAGGGCGACGGCCAATACTGTTTAGCCAGAACATCGCCGGTATACAGCCCAGCATAAAAAAGAGGCTAATCACCACATTGCCGAGCGCCGCGTTGCGCCCCTGTTCCCAGCCGAGTAACCCGACGATCTGCGGCCCAAAGGTATAGATAGCGAACATCGGGATCACCTGACAGGTCCAGATAGCCGCAACGAACAGTACAAACGGAAAATGACGGCGGTTAAACAGTTGCAGGAAGCGGGTCTCCTGCGGCGGCTCATCGTCAAAACAGACCGGTTCGCCGAACAGTTTGATCATCATTTGTTCGCACTCTTTTACCCGTCCTTTTCGCAATAGCCAGCGTGGCGATTCCGGCAGGTCAAAGCGGCCAATCAAAATGATTAAGCACGGGATAAAGGCGCTGCCAAGCATCCAGCGCCAGCCGCCTTCCATGTCATACAGCCAGTAACCCACCAGGTTGGCGCAGGTCGCGCCGACGTACCACATCGCGGCGATAAAACCGATGGAGAACGCGCGCTGGCGGGTGTTGGAAAACTCCGTAATCATGGAAGTGGCGATAGGGTAATCCGCGCCGATAACAATGCCAATTAAAACGCGCATCACCAGCAATTCAAGCGGCGTGGAAACAAACATGGTCGCCACGGAGATAACGCCGATAGCGATAATATCCAGCAGGAACATTTTACGCCGCCCGACCTTATCGGAAATGTAGCCAAACAACGAGGTGCCGATAAACAGTCCGGCAAGCGTAGCCGCGCCGAGCGCGCCAATCCATTCAGCATCAAGGTGCAATAGCGGCGTCAGTTGTTCCAGCGCCACGCCAATGATCACCAGCACGTAGCCATCAAGGAACGGGCCGCCGCTTCCCCACAGCATAATTCTGCGATGAATGGAGGAGAATTTAAGGTCGTCAAAGTTCCTGGGCTGCGGCATGGTGATGTCCTGTTTCAACACGGGCAAAGCGCATCTGTAAGCCGGATAAGGCGTTTCCGCCGCCATCCGGCATTGGCGCCACATGATTGCCGGATGGCGACGCTACCGCATCTTATCCGGCCTACGGGGGCACAACTTCGTACTTATTAGCCGTAGCGGAACTCCACGCCAAACGTCCCGCGTGGGTATTCCCATTTTTCCAGCGCCGTATCAAGGCCGAGGATCCGGCACGTTCCGCACTCCAGGCACCCGGCGTAATCAAAACGAACGCTGCCGTCGTCCTGCTTTTTATACAGTCCCGCCGGACAGGCCTTAATCAGCACCTCCAGCGCCTGTTTATCAGGATCGGTTTTGAGAATGATGTGCGGGCTATCTTCATCCACATTGAACTTATTGACGCCCAGTTTGACGTCCACATTAACGGGAGATGTCATAATACGGTCACTCCTTTCAGGCCATCTTTCATCAGGTTGATGAAGCCCACTTTCTTCGCATGGCGCAGGATTTTTTTACGCATTGGCACCGGAGCGGAGCCATCCACGGTGAACAGGTCGCGCGCGATATTGACCGCCATTTCGGGATAGGCGGTAAACATGCGGGGATTATCAAGAAAAGCCGGCAGTTTCTGATACATACGCATATCGCGCATCGGACCTTCGTCCAGATGCTGACGGTATTCCCCCAGCGACTGCTTGCTAAAATCGTCGCGCTTCATCGCCGAAAGCACCGTCTTCGCCGCCGCTTCGCCTGCGGATATGGCGAGATCCATACCACGGATGGTAAAGCCGAGGTTCATACACATGCCGGCAGCGTCTCCGGCAATCAGTACGCCATCGCCCACCAGTTCAGGCTGCATATTCATTCCCGCCTCGGGTACAACGTGCGCGGCATATTCCACCAGCTTGCCACCGGCGATCAGCGGCGCAACTGCCGGATGCTGTTTGAAATCTTCCAGCATTTGCGGGACCGATTTTTTCGCGTCTTTCAGATGATGAAGACCGCAGACCAGCCCCAGGGAAAGGGTTGTTTCATTCGTATACAGGAAGCCCCCGCCCATCAGACCATCGGTTGGCGCCCCGGCAAACAGACAGGCGGCACCTTCGTTGCCCTGTAACTGGAAACGATCTTCAATCACCGATTTTGGCAATTCGATCAGCTCTTTTACGCCAACGGCAACATGCGATGCCTCAACGCGTTTGGCCATGCCCAGCTTTTCAGCCAGCAGAGAATTCACCCCGTCAGCGAGGATTACGACTTTGGCTTCCAGAATATCGCCATCGGCTTCCACGCCCACGACGTTGCCATCACGCTGAACGACGTTGTCGACGCGAATACCGGTGATCAGTTGCGCCCCCGCCTCTTCGGCCTGCTCCATCAGCCAGGCGTCAAATTTACTGCGCAAAACGGAATAAGAAACCTGCGACGATGCGGCGTCCTCGCCGTTGCAATAATCCATCGTCATCGCCCCTTTGTCGGTCATAAAGGCGAGTTTTTCGTGGGTGATCATGCGTTCAATGGGGGCCTGATCCGCAAAACCGGGAATGATGCGTTCCAGGCTATGTGCATACAAGCGCCCACCGGTGACATTCTTCGCGCCAGCAGAATTGCCGCGCTCGATAACCAGCACCTGTGCACCTTCGCGAGCAAGCACCAGCGCCGCAACCGAACCGGCCAGACCTGCACCCACGATGATGGCATCAAAGATATCTTCGGACATACGTACTCCTGTCAGCGGCAGGATACCTTCGTATCCTGCCCGAAATGGTTTATCGCGCTAAGGCAGCCGTCAGCGCAGGCAGGATCTTCAGCGCATCGCCAACGATGCCAAAATCCGCATACTGGAAGATTGGCGCGTTTTTATCTTTGTTGATGGCGAAAATCGTCTGCGCGCCGTTGGCACCAACCATGTGTTGGATCTGCCCGGAGATCCCCACCGCCAGATACAGTTCAGGCTTGAGCATCAGGTTGGAGATACCGACGTAGCGCTCGTGCTCCATCCACTTCTCGTTTTCCGCCACCGGGCGGGAACAGGCCAGCTCGGCGCCAATCGTCTGGCACAGCGCTTCGGCCAGCGAGATATTCTCTTTGCTGCCGATGCCGCGTCCCACGCTGACCACCAGACGCGCTTTGTCGAGGTCAACGCTGTTGCTCTGACGCGCCTGGGTTGCGGTGCGGGTCACGGTAATGGCCGGAGCCTGCCACTGCACGGTGTGCATCTCGCCGCTGCGAGAAGTGTCCGGGTCTTGTGCGTCAAACGTTCCGCTACTGAGCGTGATCACGGCAAACGGCGAAGCGATGGATTCTGCCCCTATCGCCAGACCGCCGTAGACCATATGTTTGACCGCCGCTTTTCCATCCTGCAGGGCGACTTCGCTGGCGTCGTTGGAAACCGCAGCCGACAAGCGATAGCCCAGTTTTGCCGCCAACAGCTTGCCCCGACGCGTATTCGGCAGCAGCACCGCGCCGCCCTCGCTATGCTGACGAATAGTCTCAGCCATCGCAGCAGCGTAGTCTTCGATCATGCGGTCTTCTGGTTTGCCGCTGAGCAGCCAGACATGATCCGCGCCCAAATGGCATGCTGTCGCGCTGTCCGCTTCGTTCAGTACGAACGCGTTAACTTTTTCACCTACAGCCTGCGCGCCACTCATCAGTTCGGGCAGACGAGAAGGGGTATCGCTGAATACCCAGACACTGGAAAATTTGTTCATAACATCCCCTGATAATTAAATGATTTTGCGCAGATTCTCGACAAACGCGGCGATTTGTTCTTCACCGTCACCTTCAATCACCACACGCTGACGCTCGCGCTGCTTCGGTGCGGCAACCTGTTGTGCGGAATACGCGGGTACGCTGTTCAGCCCGATATCCGCAGGCGACCAGACCTGAACCGGTTTTTTCGCCGCGCCAAGAATGGCTTTCATCGAAGGGATTTGTGGGGTGTTAATGTCGGTGGAAACCGCGATCACCGCCGGGAGCGGGATGCTCAGCGTTTCAACTTCATCTTCCAGTTCGCGTTCTACCGTCAATGTGCTGTCGGTAAGAGAGAGGATTTTACTCACGCCGTTAATCGCCGGAATGTTCAGCGCTTCGCCCACCAGCAAACCAACCTGCTGAGCATAAAGATCGGAAGAACCGTCGCCGCAGATAAGTAGATCGAAACCTGATTTTTGCGCGGCAGCGGCCAGCGCGGTAGCGGTGTGTTGCGGCAGCGCCTGCTCAAATTGATCGTCAATGACCACAATCAGTTCATCAGGGCCACGAGAGAGGACATCTTTGCGCCCTTTTGCATTAGTCAGCGCTTTGCCGCCAACGCTCATGGCGACAACCTGAGCGTCTCCCAACTGCTGTTTTAACTGGCAAGCAGCTTCAATTGCATTCAGATCATATTGGCTGATTTTGCTATCCGCTTTGCTGAAATCGAGTGTTCCGTCAGCATTATTAATCGCAATATCCTGCTCATCAGGTACGCATTTGTAGCAAGTAATTATCTTCATTGCATCTCCAGAAATCATGAAGGAAACGTATTTATATCGGCGGTGTTAAATACAGATATCACGCTCTTTAATTCGGAAATAAAACCTTAATCACCAATATTGAAAATGTCACACATTGATATTCGTAACTTTCAATAGTGTTACGCACCTCACCAATATTGAAAGAAATATGCCAAATATGAAAATTTTCAATATTGTTTGCTGGCTCAACAATATTGAACGTCAGACACTTAAAAAACTTAAAAAATCACAATCAACAAATTGATAAATAAAGGAAAAATCAAAATTTAGACACAAAATAATCAACGCAAAAAAGTGTGACAAAGATAACAGAATCACCCGAAGTGAATACCCATCATGAGTTACTCATTGAGGCGTCCCAGAGGTTAAAAACTTATCAACAAATCATTAATAATAAATAAACAAACGTTCATGGACTGGCACGCTAAATAAATTTCGTTTTCACACTGGAATTCACTTATGAAAAATGAAAAGAAAAAATCGGGAATTGAACCGAAGGTTTTTTTTCCGCCATTAATAATTGTCGGGATACTTTGCTGGCTAACAGTCAGAGATCTTGATGCCGCTAACGTCGTTATTAATGCGGTATTCAGTTATGTCACCAACGTCTGGGGTTGGGCATTTGAATGGTATATGGTCGTCATGCTCTTCGGCTGGTTCTGGCTGGTTTTTGGCCCCTATGCCAAAAAGAGATTAGGTGACGAAAAACCGGAGTTTAGCACCGCCAGCTGGATTTTCATGATGTTCGCCTCCTGTACATCCGCTGCAGTTCTGTTCTGGGGCTCTATTGAGATCTACTACTATATCTCTACCCCGCCGTTCGGCCTGGAACCAAATTCCACCGGCGCGAAAGAGATAGGTCTGGCGTACAGCCTGTTCCACTGGGGGCCGCTACCGTGGGCAACCTATAGCTTCCTTTCCGTGGCCTTCGCCTACTTCTTCTTTGTGCGCAAGATGGATGTCATCCGCCCCAGCTCCACGCTGGTGCCGTTAGTGGGTGAAAAGCATGCGAAAGGGTTGTTCGGTACCATCGTCGATAACTTCTACCTGGTGGCACTGATCTTCGCGATGGGCACCAGCCTCGGTCTGGCTACCCCGCTGGTCACCGAGTGTATGCAATGGCTGTTCGGTATTCCGCATACGCTGCAATTGGATGCCATCATCATTACCTGCTGGATCATATTGAACGCCATTTGCGTGGCCTGCGGCCTGCAAAAAGGGGTCAGAATCGCCAGCGATGTGCGTAGCTACCTGAGCTTCCTGATGCTCGGCTGGGTGTTTATCGTCAGCGGCGCCAGCTTCATAATGAACTACTTCACCGACTCCGTCGGGATGCTGTTAATGCACCTGCCACGGATGCTGTTCTATACCGACGCCATCGGTAAAGGCGGCTTCCCGCAGGGCTGGACCGTTTTCTACTGGGCGTGGTGGGTTATATACGCCATCCAGATGAGTATCTTCCTGGCCCGTATTTCTCGTGGTCGCACCGTACGTGAACTGTGCTTCGGGATGGTACTGGGTCTGACCGCGTCTACCTGGATCCTGTGGACTGTCCTTGGCAGCAACACGCTGCTGCTGATGGATAAAAACATCCTCAACATTCCGCAGTTGATTGAACAACACGGCGTGGCGCGCGCCATTATCGAAACCTGGGCCGCCTTGCCGCTCAGCACCGCCACCATGTGGGGCTTCTTCATCCTCTGCTTTATTGCCACCGTCACGCTGATTAACGCCTGCTCTTACACCCTGGCGATGTCGACCTGTCGTGAAGTTCGCGATGGTGAAGAGCCGCCTCTGTTAGTGCGTATCGGCTGGTCGGTGCTGGTCGGCATCATCGGTATCGTTCTGCTGGCGCTGGGTGGGTTGAAGCCGATTCAGACCGCGATTATCGCCGGAGGATGTCCGCTGTTCTTCGTCAACATTATGGTGACGCTGTCCTTTATTAAAGACGCCAAAGTGCACTGGAAAGACAAGTAATTCTTATTAACCCAATTGATCAAGAGGCTGAAAGATGGATTTCAACTTAAATGACGAACAGGAGCTGTTTGTCGCCGGTATTCGCGAACTGATGGCCAGTGAGAACTGGGAAGCTTATTTTGCCGAGTGCGATCGTGACAGCGTCTACCCTGAGCGTTTTGTAAAAGCGCTGGCGGATATGGGCATTGATAGCCTGCTGATCCCGGAGGAACACGGCGGTCTGGAAGCGGGTTTTGTTACCGTCGCCGCCGTCTGGATGGAGCTGGGACGTCTTGGCGCGCCAACTTACGTGTTGTACCAATTGCCGGGAGGTTTTAACACTTTCCTGCGTGAAGGGACTCAGGAGCAAATTGATAAAATCATGGCGTTCCAGGGCACCGGTAAGCAGATGTGGAACTCTGCTATCACCGAACCAGGAGCGGGATCGGATGTTGGTAGTCTGAAAACCACTTATACACGCAAAAATGGTAAGGTTTATCTTAATGGCAGTAAGTGCTTTATCACCAGTAGCGCCTATACCCCGTACATCGTAGTGATGGCGAGAGATGGCGCATCGCCGGATAAACCGGTTTACACCGAGTGGTTTGTGGACATGAGCAAAGCAGGTATCAAGGTCAACAAACTGGAGAAACTCGGTCTGCGCATGGATAGCTGCTGTGAAATCACCTTTGACGACGTTGAACTGGACGAGAAAGACATGTTCGGTCGGGAAGGTAACGGCTTCAATCGCGTGAAAGAAGAGTTTGACCATGAGCGCTTCCTCGTCGCGCTGACCAACTACGGTACTGCAATGTGCGCTTTTGAAGACGCTGCGCGTTACGCGAATCAGCGCGTGCAGTTTGGTGAAGCTATTGGCCGTTTCCAGCTGATTCAGGAGAAGTTTGCGCATATGGCGATCAAACTGAACTCCATGAAAAATATGCTGCTGGAAGCCGCGTGGAAAGCGGATAACGGCACCATTACCTCCGGCGACGCGGCAATGTGCAAATACTTCTGCGCCAACGCCGCGTTTGAAGTGGTAGACACCGCCATGCAGGTACTGGGAGGTGTTGGTATCGCGGGCAACCACCGCATCACGCGTTTCTGGCGTGACCTGCGCGTTGACCGTGTTTCTGGTGGTTCTGATGAAATGCAGATCCTGACGTTGGGTCGTGCGGTACTCAAGCAATACCGCTAATCGATCCCTTGTAGGCCTGATAAGACGCGGGGCGTCGCCATCAGGCAATCATGCCGGATGGCGCTGTGCTTATCCGGCCTACATACCGCAAAAAATGCCAGGAGAAAAATGATGAATCATTTACCAATGCCAACCTTTGGCCCGCTTGCTGGGGTACGCGTTGTTTTTTCAGGAATCGAAATCGCCGGTCCATTCGCCGGACAGATGTTCGCCGAATGGGGTGCCGAGGTTATCTGGATTGAAAACGTCGCATGGGCCGATACCATCCGCGTACAGCCTAACTACCCGCAGCTCTCACGCCGCAACCTGCACGCCCTGTCGCTGAATATTTTCAAAGATGAAGGTCGGGAAGCGTTTCTGAAATTGATGGAAACCACCGATATTTTCATTGAAGCCAGTAAAGGTCCGGCCTTTGCCCGCCGCGGTATTACCGATGAAGTGCTGTGGGAACATAACCCGAAACTGGTTATCGCCCACCTTTCCGGCTTCGGCCAGTTTGGTACCGAGGAGTACACCAATCTTCCGGCGTATAACACCATCGCGCAGGCATTCAGTGGTTATCTGATCCAAAACGGCGACGTTGATCAGCCGATGCCAGCCTTCCCGTATACCGCCGATTACTTCTCCGGGATGACCGCGACGACAGCCGCGCTGGCGGCCCTGCACAAAGTACGCGAAACGGGTAAAGGTGAAAGCATCGATATCGCGATGTACGAAGTGATGCTGCGCATGGGTCAGTACTTCATGATGGACTACTTCAACGGCGGCGAAATCTGTCCACGTATGACGAAAGGGAAAGACCCCTACTACGCCGGTTGCGGCCTGTATAAATGCGCCGATGGTTACATCGTCATGGAGTTGGTCGGCATCACGCAAATCAACGAGTGTTTTAAAGATATTGGCCTGGCCCATATTCTTGGTACGCCGGAAGTTCCGGAAGGCACGCAGCTCATCCATCGCGTGGAATGCCCTTACGGCCCGCTCGTCGAAGAGAAACTGGACGCCTGGCTGGCAACACACACCATCGCCGACGTTCAGGCGCGCTTTGCTGAGCTGAATATCGCCTGTGCGAAGGTGCTCACCATTCCGGAACTGGAAGGTAACCCGCAGTACGTTGCCCGCGAATCGATTACTCAGTGGCAAACAATGGACGGTCGCACCTGTAAAGGGCCGAACATCATGCCGAAATTTAAAAACAACCCAGGGAAAATCTGGCGTGGTATGCCGTCACACGGCATGGATACCGCCGCCATTCTGAAAAACATTGGTTATAGCGAAGCAGATATTAAGGAACTGGTCGGCAAAGGCCTGGCCAAAGTTGAGGATTAAACGCGATGCGCTAATCGGTTTTCCGGTTAGCGCTCACGCCTGATTTCAGTGGATAAAGCAATATGGATATCGTTGGCGGACAAAACTTACGTCAGATGTGGGACGACCGGGCCGGGGTGTACGGAGATAAAACGGCGTTAATTTTCGAATCCTGTGAGGGAATCGTTCGGCAGTTTAGCTATGCTTCGCTCAATGAAGAGATTAACCGCACGGCGAACCTTTTTCATTCCTTAGGGATCCGCAAGGGTGATAGGGTCGCGCTGCACCTGGATAACTGTCCGGAATTCATCTTTTGCTGGTTTGGGCTGGCAAAAATCGGCGCCATTATGGTGCCGATTAATGCCCGCTTACTGGGCGAAGAAAGTGCCTGGATCCTGCAAAACAGCCAGGTGAGCCTGCTGGTTACCAGCGCCCAGTTTTATCCTATGTACCGTGAAATACGCCAGGAAAATAGCACTCCGCTTAATCATATCTGTCTGATTGGCGAGCAGCTTCCGGCTGACGACGGCGTGAGTCACTTTACCCAACTACAAGCACGTCAGTCGGCCACGCTGTGCTATACGCCCGCGTTATCCACTGACGATACGGCGGAAATTTTGTTTACCTCCGGTACCACCTCGCGTCCAAAAGGGGTGGTGATTACCCACTATAACCTGCGTTTTGCAGGCTATTACTCTGCCTGGCAAATCGCCCTGCGCGATGATGACGTGTACATGACGGTGATGCCCGCTTTTCATATCGACTGTCAGTGTACCGCCGCAATGCCAGCCTTTTCCGCCGGCAGTACCTTTGTGCTCCTGGAAAAGTACAGCGCCAGGGCCTTCTGGGATCAGGTACGTAAATATCAGGCGACGGTGACCGAGTGCATCCCGATGATGATCCGCACGCTGATGGTCCAACCCGCCGCACCAACGGACAGGCAGCATCATCTGCGCGAAGTGATGTTCTATCTCAATCTATCCGCGCAAGAAAAAGACGCCTTTACCGAACGCTTTGGCGTCAGGCTGCTGACCTCTTATGGTATGACTGAAACCATTGTCGGCATTATTGGCGACCGTCCCGGAGACAAACGGCGCTGGCCTTCCATTGGTCGCGTGGGTTTTAGCTATGAAGCTGAAATTCGCGACGATCAAAATCGCCCGCTGCCCGCCGGAGAAATTGGCGAAATCTGTATTAAAGGCATCCCCGGCAAGACTATCTTCAAAGAGTATTACATGCAGCCGGAGGCAACCGCCAGGGCGCTGGAACCAGAGGGCTGGTTACATACCGGTGATTCGGGTTACCAGGATGAGGATGGCTATTTCTATTTTGTCGACAGACGCTGCAACATGATTAAACGCGGCGGGGAAAATGTCTCCTGCGTCGAGCTGGAAAATATTATTTCTGCGCATCCGAAAATTCAGGACATTGTGGTGGTCGGTATTAAAGACGCGATCCGTGATGAGGCCATTAAAGCGTTTATCGTCCTTAATGAAGGTGAAACATTAAGCGAAGCCGAGTTTTTCAGCTTTTGCGAAAACAATATGGCGAAATTCAAGGTTCCCTCTTTTATGGAGATCAGAACCGACCTGCCACGCAACTGTTCAGGAAAAATAATCAAAAAAAATCTGAAATAAACCTTCCGGCAGGAATCCCTCCCGCCGGGAAACTATTTATCTGGAGATGAACTATGAGTGAGTCATTACATCTGACCCGTAACGGCCCGATCCTGGAAATTACCCTCGACCGACCTAAAGCGAATGCCATTGACGCCAAAACCAGCTTTGCAATGGGTGAAGCTTTTCTTAATTTCCGTGACGATCCGGAATTACGCGTAGCAATCATTACCGGCGGCGGGGAGAAATTCTTTTCTGCTGGCTGGGACTTAAAAGCGGCAGCGGAAGGTGAAGCGCCGGATGCCGATTTTGGTCCCGGCGGCTTTGCTGGTTTAACCGAAATATTTGACCTCGATAAGCCGGTTATCGCCGCGGTGAACGGCTACGCGTTTGGCGGCGGTTTTGAGCTGGCGCTGGCGGCGGACTTTATTGTCTGCGCCGAAAACGCCAGTTTCGCGCTTCCGGAAGCAAAGCTCGGCATCGTGCCTGACAGCGGCGGCGTATTGCGTCTGCCTAAGCTGCTGCCACCGGCTATCGTCAACGAAATGGTGATGACCGGCAGACGAATGAGCGCCGAAGAAGCGCTGCGTTGGGGAGTCGTGAACCGCGTTGTCAGCCAGAGCGAACTGATGGATAGCGCGCGCGAACTGGCGCAACAACTGGTCAATAGCGCCCCGCTGGCTATCGCGGCGCTGAAAGAGATTTATCGCGCGACCAGCGAAATGCCGGTAGAAGAAGGCTACCGCTACATCCGCAGCGGCGTGCTGAAGCATTATCCGTCGGTACTGCATTCAGAAGATGCGCTCGAAGGACCGCAGGCATTTGCCGAAAAACGCGATCCGGTGTGGAAAGGTCGTTAATGTGACTATGCCGGATGGCGCTTCGCTTATCCGGCCTACAGCACATGCGCAACCGTAGACCGGATAAGGTGTTTACGCCGCCATCCGGCAAAAAACCGAGGTACAACTATGAGCTATTACGCCTTTGAAGGACTGATCCCGGTGGTGCATCCGGACGCGTTTGTCCATCCCAGCGCCGTGCTGATTGGCGATGTCATCGTGGGCGCCGGTGTTTATATTGGCCCACTCGCGTCATTGCGTGGGGATTATGGTCGCCTGATCCTGGAGGCAGGCTCTAATCTGCAGGATGGCTGCATTATGCATGGCTACTGCGATACCGATACCATCGTGCATGAAAACGGCCATATCGGCCACGGCGCTATTCTACATGGCTGCGTGGTGGGACGGGACGCCCTGGTCGGCATGAATAGCGTCATTATGGACGGCGCAGTGATTGGCGAAGAGAGCATTGTCGCCGCCATGAGTTTTGTCAAAGCCGGATTTCAGGGTGAGGCAAGGCAACTGCTGGTGGGATCACCGGCGCGCGTACTACGCCAGGTTACGGACCAGGAGCTGCACTGGAAACGCCTCAATACCAAAGAATATCAGGATCTTGCGATCCGTTGTCGAACGGGGTTATCTGAAACGAAGCCGTTAACGCAGGTCGAAGAAAACCGACCGCGCCTGAAAGGCACGACGGACGTGAAGCCAAAATCAGCACAGTAATTGATGCCGGATGCGCTCACGCTTATCCGGCCTACGCGTCAATTACCGTTTACCCCGCCATCAGGTAAACAGACAATTAGCGACGCATACTCTTGGAGAGCATCATCTGCCATTTCTGCTCACGGTTTAGCTCTGTGGGGGGAACGGCAGACAGCCGCGGCGCTTTCGCCACGCTCACTTTTCTTTCCTGCAAATTATGATTCAATCGGCGATAGAGATGAGAGTCGATACTCACGACTTTCACCAGACGCTGGCACTGGCAGCCTCGTCCTGCAATCTGGTTAGGGATCATCTTCACTTCACAAACAATTTCCCCCACTTCTGACAGAATATAGGAGAGCGTATTAATTGCTTTGCAATGTTCAATATCAAATTGACGGGAAATCTCCCTGGCCGTGATCCATCGGTTCTCTGCCATCATCCAGTCAGCAATTAACAAATAAAGCGGTCTTTCAACATATTTTTCACACATAAGCACACCATTTCACAAATTAAAAATCTGGCTACGGCCTGTCCAAACTAATAAAAACTAAGCCATATTAAAATTGTGGATATGCAAGATAGTATGCGACTTAAATATTGATTAGTGTGAGCAATATCGTGCTTATTACATAGAAAATGTGGTTACGGAAACGGACTTCTCCAGGAATGACCTTACGCAAGATAAAAAAAGGGTTTCTTTACAGAAACCCTTTCAGAATTATATTACAGGTCCGGTTAGAGCAATATCCACCGGACCCTTTATTTACGACTTTTTGATCTGCGCGTGCATTTCCTGCACCGAGGTTACCTTCTCGGTGGCATCGGCATTGAGCGCCATCGTCGTGGCAAAACCGCCGTTCAGCGTGGTGTCATAATGCACTTTATACTGCAGCGCGCTGCGGCGAATCACCCTGGAGTCTTCAATCGCGCGGCGGCCTGCGGTGGTATTGATAATATAGGTGTATTCGCCATTCTTGATACGGTCCTGAATGTGCGGACGACCTTCATGTACCTTGTTCACCAGACGCGGGTTGATACCGGCTTCACCCAGCACAATCGCCGTACCGTGGGTGGCATCCAGCTCGAAGCCCTGTTTCAGCAGCTTAGCGGCCAGGTCAACCACGCGCTCTTTGTCGCCTTCGCGAACGGAGAGCAGCGCACGGCCCTGTTTCTTCATGGTGGAGTTGCTGCCCAACTGTGCCTTAGCGAACGCTTCCGCGAAGGTACGGCCCACGCCCATCACTTCCCCGGTGGAGCGCATTTCTGGCCCTAACAGCGGGTCAACGCCCGGGAATTTGTTGAACGGCAACACCACTTCTTTCACCGAGTAGTACGGCGGGATAATTTCTTTGGTCACGCCCTGCTCGGTCAGCGATTTGCCGGCCATCACGCGCGCCGCCACTTTCGCCAGCGGCACGCCGGTGGCTTTGGAGACGAACGGTACGGTACGCGCCGCACGCGGGTTGACTTCAATCAGGTAGACTTCGTTGTCCTTGACCGCAAACTGCACGTTCATCAGGCCGCGCACCTGCAGCTCAAAGGCCAGCTTCTGCACCTGCTGGCGCATCACGTCCTGAATCTCCTGGCTCAGCGTGTAGGCCGGCAGGGAACAGGCGGAGTCGCCGGAGTGTACGCCCGCCTGCTCGATGTGCTCCATGATGCCGCCAATCAGCACCATTTCGCCGTCGCAGATGGCATCCACGTCCACTTCAACCGCGTCATCAAGGAAGCGGTCCAGCAGCACCGGCGCATCGTTAGAGACGCTGACCGCTGTCTGGAAGTAGCGACGCAGATCGGCTTCGTCATAGACAATTTCCATCGCCCGGCCGCCCAGCACGTAAGAAGGACGTACCACCAGCGGGTAGCCGATCTCTTTCGCCTTCTCAACCGCTTGTTCAATGGCGGTGACGGTGGCGTTGGCCGGCTGCTTCAGCTTCAGACGGTCAACCGCGTGTTGGAAGCGCTCGCGGTCTTCCGCGCGGTCGATGGCGTCCGGGCTGGTGCCGATAACCGGCACGCCTGCCGCTTCCAGCGCGCGCGCCAGCTTCAGCGGCGTCTGGCCGCCGTACTGCACGATAACGCCTTTCGGCTTCTCGATACGCACGATTTCCAGCACGTCTTCCAGCGTCACCGGCTCGAAGTACAGGCGGTCGGAAGTGTCGTAGTCGGTGGAGACGGTTTCCGGGTTACAGTTGACCATGATGGTTTCGTAACCGTCTTCGCGCAGCGCCAGCGAAGCGTGTACGCAGCAGTAGTCAAATTCGATGCCCTGGCCGATACGGTTCGGGCCGCCGCCGAGGACCATGATTTTATCGCGGTCAACGGACGGGTTCGCTTCGCACTCATCTTCATAAGTGGAGTACATGTAGGCGGTATCGGTGGCGAATTCCGCCGCGCAGGTATCCACGCGTTTGTAAACCGGGTGCAGGTCATACTGGTCACGCAGCTTACGGATTTCCGCTTCGCGTACGCCCGCCAGTTTCGCCAGACGCGCATCGGCAAACCCTTTACGCTTGAGCTGACGCAGGAAGTCGGCGTTGAGGCCAGTAATGCCGACTTCTGCCACTTTCTCTTCCAGACGCACCAGCTCTTCAATCTGCACCAGGAACCAGCGGTCGATGTTGGTCAGGTTAAAGACGCCATCCACAGACAAGCCCGCACGGAAGGCATCGGCGATATACCAGATACGATCTGCGCCCGCGTCTTTCAGCTCGCGGCGGATTTTGGTCAGCGCTTCCGGGTCGTCGAGGCTGACTTTCGGGTCGAAACCGGTAGCGCCCACTTCCAGGCCACGCAGCGCTTTCTGCAGGGATTCCTGCTGCGTGCGACCAATCGCCATCACTTCCCCGACCGATTTCATCTGGGTGGTCAGACGGTCGTTAGCACCGGCGAATTTCTCAAAGTTAAAGCGCGGAATTTTAGTAACCACATAGTCGATGGACGGCTCGAAGGAGGCCGGCGTACGCCCGCCGGTGATGTCGTTCATCAGTTCGTCAAGGGTGTAACCCACCGCCAGTTTGGCGGCTACTTTGGCAATCGGGAAGCCGGTGGCTTTCGACGCCAGCGCCGAGGAGCGGGAGACGCGCGGGTTCATTTCGATAACGATCAGACGACCGTTTTTCGGGTTCACTGCGAACTGGACGTTAGAACCGCCGGTTTCGACGCCGATTTCACGCAGTACCGCCATCGAGGCGTTACGCATGATTTGATATTCTTTGTCGGTCAGAGTCTGGGCGGGCGCCACGGTGATGGAGTCCCCAGTATGGATACCCATTGCGTCGAAGTTTTCGATGGAGCAGACGATGATGCAGTTGTCGTTTTTATCACGCACCACTTCCATCTCGTACTCTTTCCAGCCGATCAGCGATTCATCAATCAGCAGCTCGTTGGTTGGCGAGAGGTCCAGACCGCGTTCGCAGATTTCTTCGAACTCTTCACGGTTGTAAGCGATACCGCCGCCGGTGCCGCCCATGGTAAAGCTAGGCCGGATGATGCACGGGAAGCCCACGTCAGCGGCAACCGCCAGCGCTTCTTCCATGGTGTGCGCGATACCGGAACGCGCGGTGTCGAGACCAATTTTCTTCATCGCGATATCGAAGCGACGACGGTCTTCGGCTTTATCAATGGCGTCGGCGGTGGCGCCAATCATGGTGACGCCGAACTCTTCGAGCACGCCCTGCCGCTCCAGCTCCAGCGCACAGTTCAGCGCTGTCTGGCCGCCCATGGTTGGCAGCACCGCATCCGGGCGTTCTTTCTCAATAATTTTGCGTACCACTTCCCAGTGAATCGGCTCGATGTAGGTGGCATCGGCCATTTCCGGGTCGGTCATGATGGTGGCCGGGTTGGAGTTCACCAGAATAACGCGGTAACCCTCTTCGCGCAGGGCTTTACACGCCTGCGCGCCGGAATAGTCAAACTCACACGCCTGACCGATAACAATCGGGCCCGCGCCCAGAATCAGGATGCTTTTTATATCTGTACGTTTTGGCATGGCTCTTTTACTCCTGATTATTTCGCGGACTGACGGTATTGCTCAATTAACTCGATAAAGTGGTCGAACAGCGGCGCAGCATCGTGCGGGCCGGGGCTGGCTTCCGGGTGGCCCTGGAAGCTGAACGCCGGTTTGTCGGTACGATGAATACCCTGCAGGGTGCCGTCGAACAGCGACTTGTGGGTCACGCGCAGGTTGGCTGGCAGCGAGTCTTCATCCACCGCAAAGCCGTGGTTCTGCGCGGTGATCATCACCACGTTTCGGTCCATATCTTTTACCGGATGGTTGCCGCCGTGATGGCCGAACTTCATCTTGATGGTCTTCGCACCGCTCGCCAGCGCCAGCAACTGATGGCCGAGGCAGATGCCAAATAGCGGAATGTCGGTCTGGAGGAATTTCTCAATCGCCTCGATAGCGTAGTCGCACGGCGCCGGGTCGCCAGGGCCGTTCGACAGGAAGATACCGTCCGGGTTCATTTTCAGCACCTCTTCAGCAGAGGTCTGCGCTGGCACCACCGTCAGGCGGCAGCCGCGATCCACCAGCATACGTAGAATATTGCGCTTGGCGCCAAAATCGTAGGCCACCACGTGGAACGGCAGGTCATCCTCAGATTTCGCTTCCGGTAAACCGTCTTTCAGCGTCCAGCTACCCTGCGTCCAGCGGTAGGATTCAGCGGTGGTCACTTCTTTTGCCAGGTCCATCCCATTCAGGCCAGGGAACGCTTTGGCCTTTTCTAAGGCCAACGTAGCATCCAGATTATCGCCTGCAATGATGCAGCCGTTCTGAGCGCCCTTCTCGCGCAGCAGTCGGGTCAGCTTGCGGGTATCGATATCGGCAATCGCCACAATGTTATGGCGTTTCAGGTAAGAAGAGAGGTCTTCTGTGTTACGGAAGTTGCTGGCAATCAACGGCAGATCGCGAATCACTAAACCTTGCGCATGAACCTGAGAAGATTCTTCATCGGCTTCATTGGTGCCGACATTACCAATATGGGGATAAGTAAGAGTGACAATTTGGCGGGAATAGGAAGGATCAGTGAGGATTTCTTGATAACCGGTCATTGAAGTATTGAAAACGACTTCCCCAACCGCCGAACCTGTTGCCCCTATGGCCCGACCGTGAAACTGGGTTCCGTCTTCCAGAACCAATAGCGCTGACTTAATCAAAACACCCTCCAGAGAATATTCACTCACTTTATTTGCATATTAATTCATTCAGTCAGTATGAAGCAATGCAAATTTGCTTACCCGTGGATTTCTGGCAAACGGCGGCATTCTGAAGTTAAGCCGGATAAAAGTCAACTTAAAGAGGGTATTTTTTATGTTATTTTGCACATTATAAGGAAGTTATTCTGTTTAAGAGGCAAAAAGATCAACTAAGTGACGATAGAAAACGCTTGCGCTTCCTTGAGTTCGCAAAAAACTAGCTAACATGATAAAAAGTGGACCAAATGGTCAAATTTCACATTAAAACAACAAAAAACAACGATAAAAATCAATTTAATGACGTTTAAAATCAACAAATCAAGAGAAATACAAAATTAAGCAACTTAACATAAAAAATAATTTAAAAATCAATCAATTAGTTAATGCCATAAAAGAATAAAACCATCATAAAATAATAATAAAAAAACAATTTAATATAATATATTAAGGCTTAGAGCCTATCCCACCAGGCGTTATTGGCGCAGCCAGTTTGGACACGGACAGC
>NZ_JBKFSQ010000039.1:0-39113 GCF_046569525.1 Salmonella sp. 741265055_HSA
GCACTGCCCAGGTCCAAAATGGCAAGTAAAATAGCCCTAATGGGATAGGCTCTAATTTACCCAGTGTTTTCAAATTACATTACCGTTAAATAATTAAGGCTCCGCTGCAGCCCTACAGATCCATTGATATAAGGATATAAAATATGAATAGATGCTATAGCATTGTCTGGAGTACTGCGAGGAATATGTATATAGTCGCGTCCGAGTTCTCGCAAGGACATCGCCGGGCATGTACCATCGCTACCGGGATCTTGTTATCCAGCGTTGGGTTATCTGCTGATGGAGCTTATGCCGATGAGTTGATACCGCTTAGCGGCGCAACAATAATAATCAATAACGGTGACTCCGTTACTTCAACTACAGGCGGCACGGCGATTGATAGTACAGTCACTGGCGGCGAAGGGGTACAAATTGAGGGAAAAGCCACACTTGCCGTTTCCGGCGATAGCGGCTCTATCGGTATAAAACTCGACAACGGCGCGCAAAATAATTTAGGTAACGGAACTCAAATTAATATTACGGACACTGGCGCTGCGACAACGGCTTCCAGTTACGGTATTTATATTAATAATACGCATCCCGGCACTAACATTAATGCAGATAATCTCTTAATAGATGTTGTAAGTGAAAATAGCGCTTATGGGATCAACAGTAAGAGTAAGAATACTATTCTGGATTTAGGTCAGGGCAGCGCTATTAGCGTTGAGTCCGGTACAAGCAACGCGACGGGTGTTTATGTTAATGGCGACGGCACTACACTCACCATGAATAATGGTCTCATTAAGGCCACTGCCAATACCACTGGAAAAGCCTTTGGGATTGATACCTCCTGGGCAGACAGTACTACACTCAATCTTGGCGATAGTACCCATATTGAATTGAACGGCGGCACCGGCGGAGGCAGCGCGCTTAATCTCGGAAGTAACACGACGCTAACGGCGAATGGCCTGGTGATTGATTTTACGGCAACCTCAGATATATCAATGTACGGCATTCAGACACGCCAGGGCAGCCATATTGATCTTGGTGAAGGCAGCAGCATTACTCTCTCCTCCGCTGGCGGAACAGTTTATGGCCTGGCATCGGGAACGGGAAGCGAGCTAACGGCCGATGATCTGGACATTAGCCTCATCACGGCCTCGACGGAAACCGCCTCCGGGCGCGGTGCTGACGTCAATGGCAGCGTCGACTTCGGCAGCGGCTCAACCATTACTGTGCATGGTTTTTCCGAAGGGTACGGCATCAGCGTTAACGACTATAAAGCTAAGTCAAAAGCAGCCGCTACCGCGACCGTCACGGCCGATAATCTTACCGTTGACGTTACCGGCGAAGACACTGAAGGCATTCATATAGAAGGCGGCGTTGTCGATTTGGGATCGAATAGTACCGTTAGCGCAAACGGTACGGCATCGACCATAAATCTGACGGGCCGCGGATACGGCGAGCTTAACGCGGATAATCTGACAGTCACCACCTCACAAGCGACAGCAATTTCGCTTGTCAGCAACGCCAATGCCACTACCATTAATATTGGCGAAGGCAGTACCATCGACGGTCGAAATGCCTCCGGCAGCACCACTAACGGTATGGTTGCCAACACGCCTTCCAGTCCGTCTGCGACCATTAATTTTAACGGTTCTCACGAACAGCGAAATACGATATATGCGGTTAGCGGTTATGGCGCATCCGCCCAGTTCAGCGGCTCTATAATTAATATTTCCAATACCGACATCATTATGAGCGGCGACGATCCGTATGGGCTATGGGCGATAGGCGATAATGCCTTTAACAGCGCCGGCGTCATTAACGCTAACAACGTCACCATCGACATGATCGCAGCTAACGGCACCGGCGCAGGCATCGTGGTACAACAAGGGGGCATCGTCAATTTGAACGGCGATACCACTATTAAAACAGCAGATGACTGCATCGCTATCTGGGTGCCAAAAGTCTCGTCTGGGGGGTATATCCTGCCAGGCGGAACGGTTAACGGCACCGGCAAAATGATGATTACCGGCGACATAGTCAACAGCGGCTGGGGCTATATCAACCTGGCGATGGCGGCTGGTTCCTTGTTTGAAGGCGCGACCTCCGTCAATGACGGATTTAATGCACAAGGTATTGATTCAGTTATTAATATCTCGCTTGCTGACCAGAGTAAATGGCTGATCGCTGACGATTCGACCCTGACAACGCTGGAGAATGCAGGCACCGTCGAACTCGCGGCAGACAGCGCGACTGACACCTACAGCACATTAGATGCCGACGAATTAACGTTACAGGCAAGCAGCAAGCTGAATATCGATCTCAGTGCCGCCAGTCTGGCCAGCGATGCAAACGCCCCGCTGATTACCGGCAATCAGGTGGCTTTAGGCGGCGATTTGCACATTACCAATACGGGCGATGCGCTGGATCTGAAAACGCTCACCTCCGACGATCAGCTCTCTGAGCTTGCCACGGTAACGCTCATTGACGCAGAAACCGCTATCACAGGTAATTTTGACACTATCTCTACCAACACCAACACCATGCCTGATTATATATCGGTTTCCGGGCAGGTTAACGCTAGCGACAATACACAGTATCAACTGGGCTTTGGGTTAAGCTGGTATGCGGGGAGTTCGACATCGCGCTTTACCCCGGCCCACGGTACCTTTACCCTTGATGAAGGCCAAAGTTTTACCGTTAGTCGTATACTGGAGGATGTTGCGCCGGAGGAGGCAACAGTATGGAATGGCAGAGCGCTTACGAAAGAGGGCGACGGCACGCTGATTCTTACCGCAGATAACACTTACAGCGGCGGAACCATCATCAATGCCGGCACGCTTATGGCCACCAATGCCGGGGCTTTAGGAACCGGTAATGTGGATAACGCCGGGACACTAATACTGGATGCCCAGGCTGAATTTATGTTGGCGGATGTGACCACCCGCGATAACGCTATTACCTCGATAACGGCCGGGACAACGTTGAAAGCTGACTCATTAACTCAGGATGATGGCAGTTCGCTGAATATTGCGCTCGACAGCACATCGACCAGTCCGATTATTACCGCAGGTAACGTCAATCTGGACGGGAATCTTAATATCACCGGTTTCAATAGCATCGAAGATGATCTCGGCCAGTCGCCCTATAGCTTTACATTAATTGACGCCGATAACGCGATTAACGGTAATTTCGATACTTTGACGGTAGCCGGAATGAGCGCCGACCGCGTTGATTTTATTACCGTTAGCGGACGTATTAGCGCAACTGATAATACTCAATATGATCTGACAGCAGCACTCAGTTGGTACGCCGGAAGTTATCCATCGATCACACCAGCGCACGGTACATTCACCCTATCCGAGGCCGATCAAAACTTTACTCTCGACGCAGCACTGGTAGACGTCGCGCCGGAAATATCCACCAACTGGGATGGTAACAGTCTGACGAAAAAAGGCGCTGGAGCGCTCACCCTTACGGCCAATAATACCTACAGTGGAGCCACCGATATTGAGGAAGGTACGCTGTGGCTGACCAACACGGGAGTCATTGGCACAACGGATAGCCTGCAGGCCGTTAACGTGGCATCTGGCGCAATGCTAGGCGGAGATGGAACAATCAACGGCAACATTAGCAATGATGGAACGCTAAGTTTCGGCGATACCGCAGCGACAAACAGCGATTTTACCATTAACGGCAACCTGACAAATCCAGGGGCAATTACCAGCAGCGGCACCACACCGGGCAATAGCCTGATCATTAACGGTGATTATACTGGTTATGATGGCAAAATAACGCTTAACACCTATTTGGGTGATGATAGCTCGCCAACCGATCAAATCATCGTTTCGGGTGATGTCAACGGCAGCACAACGTTGTATATCAATCAGGCTGGCGGCGAGGGGGCATTAACCGACCAGGGAATAGAAGTGGTAGATGTCGGCGGAATGTCATCAGACGATGCTTTTACGCTTGGAAACCAGGTGCAAATCAGCTTATATGAATATCGACTGTACGAAGATAATGAAAGCTGGTATTTGCGTTCTCAGAGCGATACGCCTGACGATGGCGGCGACGTAACCCCTGTTAACCCTGACGACGGCGACATAACGCCATCAAATCCGCAGTACCGCGCGGATATCGGCGCTTATTTAGGCAATCAATGGTTGGCACGTAACCTGCAGATGCAAACGCTGTACGATCGCGAAGATAGTCAATACCGTTCGGCGGAAGGCAACATCTGGGCTCGTTTTAAAGGCGGAAATACGGATACTTCCGCCGTGAGCGGTAAAGTGGATATTGACAGCGATTATGTCCTGTTCCAGCTCGGCGGCGATATTGCCGCATGGAGTGATGGTCAGCAAAATCTTACACTTGGCGTGATGGGTAGTTATATCGATGGAAGCACTGACAGCATAGGGAATCGTGGCGCGGATGGTAGCCAATTTACCGCTTCCGGAGATATCAACGGTTATAATCTCGGTCTCTACGCCACCTGGTTTGCCGATGCCGAACACCACCAGGGCTGGTATGTAGATAGCTGGTATCAGTACGGCTTTTACGACAACACGGTGGATAACGGCGCGGTAGGATCAACGCAATATGACTCATCCGCTAACGCGCTTTCTTTGGAAAGCGGCTATCGCTATGACATTACTGCTGCTAACGGAAATACAATCAGCCTGACGCCGCAAGCTCAAATGGTCTGGCAAAACTATAAAGCCGATCGAGTGCAGGCCAACGGTACGCGTATTGACGGACAAAATAGCGACAGTTGGACCTCGCGTCTGGGCCTGCGCGTGGACAGTAAAATCGCAACACCAGAAAGCGTTATCCAGCCGTTTGCAGAAATAAACTGGCTGCATACGACGGATGATCTGTCCGTATCATTTGATGGCGCGCAAGTGCAACAGGACCTCCCGGCAAATCGAGCCGAGCTAAAATTAGGCCTCCAGGCGGTTCTTTCTCGTCAATGGAGTATTAGCGCGCAGGCTACGGGGCAGAAAGGCGATCACGACTATCGCGATCTGAATGGCAGCCTCAATCTGCGCTATAGCTGGTAATCACCACGTCAGCGCGCCATCACAGGCGCGCTGAATGATTATCCCATTATCGCCGTTCCCAGGCGACAGGTGCAGCAGCGCCTCCCCTGCTCGTCAAAGAGCGTAATTTCCCAGCTTTGATTCTGCCGCCCCAGATGCAGCGGCAGGCAAACGCCGCGTACTTTCCCCTGCGAGACGGCGCGGTGGTGAGTGGCGTTTAACTCGGTCCCGACCACGCACTGCCCGTCTCGGGTCATCAGATAACCCGCCATTGATCCTAACGTCTCCGCCAGCGCTGCCGATGCGCCGCCGTGTAGCAGACCAAACGGTTGATGAGTGCGGGCATCGACGGGCATTTCCGCCTCCAGCACTTCATCGCCCAGACGGGTGTAAACAATGCCCAGATGCGCCACCAGCGTGTTCTGACTGGTAGCGTTCAATTCATCCAGCGTTAAATGCCGTTTCCAGATCATCGTCAGGCTCCCAATGTTGAACCACCGTCCACCACGATATCCTGCAAGGTAATGTGGCTGGCCAGATCGGAGGCAAGAAACAAAATAGTATTGGCTATCTCCTGCGGACGGGCGATTTTACCGAGCGGTATGCCGAGCTTAAACTGTTCGCCAAAGCCGCGAATACGCTGTTGTTCGGCATCTTCACTCACCCATAACGTGCGCTGCATATCGGTGTCGGTCGAGCCGGGTGACACCACATTACAGCGCACCCCACAGCCCGCCAGCTCCAGCCCTACGGTTAGCGCCAGGCTTTTCAGCGCCGCTTTAGAGGCGCCGTAGGCGCTCATACCAATGCGCGGCGTATGCGCCGCATCTGAGGCTACGGTGACAATCGCCCCTCCCTGCTGACGGCGAAACTGCGCCATCGTCTGCGAAAACAGGTTAAATGCCCCGCCCACATTGACCGCAAACGTCTGCTGCCAGTCGTCGACGCTAAGCGCATCGGTCGCTCCCATACGCAAAATACCGGCGGCGTTGACCAGCACATCCAGCCGCGGCGTTTTTTGCAACACACGCTGGCACACCTGCGCAACCTGTGCCGCATCCGCCACATCCATGACTTCGGTAGTAAAGGGATAATTCTCTTGCGTAAATTCGCGATCGAAGCCGATCACCCGCGCCCCGGCGTCGACAAACGCCAGCGCCGTCGCGTAACCGATCCCTTTCCCCGCCCCGGTCACCCATACCGTTTTGTCTGAAAAATCAAAGCCGGTCATGACTCTACCCCGCGAGAAAGCAGCGCCCACCAGGCGTCAATGGTCGGATTTTTCGCCAGCATCACAAAGTCGATATCGCCGTGTACTTTACGCCAGCGCGCCGCCAGCCCCATCATGCGTACTGAATCCAGGCCATAATCAATCAGGTTTTCATCATCCAGCGGCTCGTCGGTCTCATCCAGCAACGGCAGAATCACCGCCCGCAGCGCCGCTTTACTGGCAGGAACCGGCGTCGGCAGCAGCGATTCGGTCATGACGACGCGACCTGAACGCCCCGCCACATAGTTCAGCGCCATCAGATGCTCTTCCCGGCTGAAATCCGCCAGCGCATCCGCCACCATAAACGGCTTAATGTCGCGCATAAACGCATCGGTAGCGGTGGTCATACAGCCAATATGCGCATACACGCCGGTAATGATGAGCTGATTGCGTCCGGTATCTTTTAACATCTGTTCCAGCGGCGAGCGGTGAAACGCGCTATAACGCCACTTCACCAGCACCGTATCCGCCTCATCCGGCGTTAAGGCTTCTACCACCTTCTGCTGTTCCGGAGAGCGCGTCAGTCCCGGTCCCCACATATCATTGAGTAACGCGCGATCTTCATCGCTTTGCTCTTTCGGCTGAGCGGTGTAATAGACCGGGATACGATGTTCCTTACAGTACTGGCGCAGAGCGGCGATATTGGCAATCACCTGGTCCATCATTGGGCAGTTGCGGCCCCAAAAGCTGACAAAGTAATCCTGCATATCGTGGATGAGCAGCGCAGCGCGCTCCGGCTCAAATGCCCAGTTCACTTTGTTGGTCGGGATATCCAGTGCGGTGGGCAGCGCGTAAGACTGTAGTTTCGGAATGGCCATCTCTCTTTCTCCTTCAGAGCGGTGAACGTGACGCCAACCGCTGGCGTAATTGTTTTTTATCGACTTTACCAACCGGCGTCAGCGGCAGTGACGCAACGCACTCCACGCGATCCGGTAATTTAAATTCCGCCACGCCCTGCTCTCGCAGGAAACGGCGTACCTGTACCGCTCGCAGCGGCTCTTTTACCACCAGATATGCGCAACTTTTTTCCCCCAGCAGTTCATCTTCCATGCTGACCAGCGCCGCATGGATCACCGCCGGGTGGCGCAGTAACAGGTTTTCTATCTCTTCGGCGGCTATCTTCTCGCCGCCCCGATTGATCTGATCTTTTTCACGCCCGTGAACGGTGATGTAGCCGTCTTGATCAATGGAGATCAGATCGCCGGAGCAGTAAAAACCGTTGGCGTCAAAGGCGCTGGCATTGTGTTGCGGACTGTTGAAATAGCCGCGAAAAGTATAGGGGCCGCGTGTCATCAGACGACCAATCTCGCCCGGCGGCAGTGGATTCCCGTCGGCATCCGCCACCCACACTTCGTCGTCCGGACACATGGGTCTTCCCTGGGTATTGATAATCCGTTCCGGGCTATCGTCCAGCCGGGTATAGTTCACTAACCCTTCCGCCATGCCGAAGACCTGCTGCAACTGACAGCCAATTTCAGCCGGAATACGGGCAGCCAGCGTCGCAGAAAGCCGCGCGCCGCCAACCTGCAATAACCTTAATGACGCCAGCGGCGCATTGCCGCCCCACTCCTGGATAGCCTGTAGCCATAGACTGACCGCGGGCGGCACCAGCGCCGTGGCATTAATCTGGTGTTTTTCGATCAGCGGGAAACAGAGCGTGGCGCTGGGATCGGTCGCCAGCACTACCGTTCCTTTGGCGAGAAAGACGCCCAGCGCGCCCGGCGAACTCATGGCGTAGTTATGCGCAGCGGGAATCGCGCACAGAAAACGCGTCTCCTCGTTGAAACCGCAAATCTCATTGCTGCGGCGCACGCTGTAGTAATAGTCGTTATGGGTACGGGGAATAAGCTTTGGCGTGCCGGTAGTACCGCCGGAAAGCTGAAAGTAGGCCACTTCGTCAGCAGGTGATGGCGTGGCGGTGAAATCTTCCGCCGCCTGCCGCATCGCCGCGTCCAGGCTGTGATCGCCATCGTCGTTACGCAATAACACCACCCGCACAGAGCGGTGTTCAGCCACAAACGTGTTGAGAAAGTCCTCCCCGGCGAACAGCGTATGTTGGCGATCGGCAATCACCAGCGTCGGCGCGATCTGCATCGCATAGGCGTTAAGTTCGGTACGTTGATGGCTAAACAGCGCCAGAACGGGCGCTACGCCAAGCTTCAACAGGGCGAAAAAGGTGATATACAGTTCCGGAACATTCCCCAGTTGCACCAGAGCGGTTTCGCCAGGTTTGATGCCCTGACGGCGTAAATAGCAGGCCAGATTATCCACGGCCTGGTTGAGCTGGCGATAGCTGAATGCGCGCTCGCCTTCAATGACCGCCGTCTTATCGCTGTCAGCGTGGCGGGTCAGAATATCGGTCAACGGCACGTCTTGCCAGTAGCCTTTTTCACGATAACGGCGGGCAAATTCATCCGGCCAACGGGTGAAAGGTATACGCATCATCGTTCCTTAATGCAGTCCAAAAACGTTCAACATCGTAGAGAGCTTGACGCCGGTTTCCCGCCACTCGCCGACTGGCGAAGAGGCAGGGACAATCCCGGCGCCGGCGAACAGGCGCACCTGATTACCGTGCAATTTCGCACAACGAATCGTCACTACCCACTCGCCGTTTCCTTCGGCATCGCACCAGCCGACAATGCCGCCAAACAGTTCACGATCGAACGGTTCCAGTTCAGCAATCAGCTTTTTCGCGACCTGATGGGGGAAACCGCTTAACGCAGGCGTTGGATGCAGCAGACAGGCCAGCGTCAGCGCGTTTTCTCCGGCGTTGGCCTTGCCCTCAAACGGCGTACCGAGATGCCATAGCGTCGGCGTGGTGATCAACTGCGGAGAGGAAGGTAATTGCAGTTCCGTGCTGCGATCGCGCAGGATCTGCTTCATCGCCTGCGTCACCAGCTCATGTTCATGGCGATCTTTTTGTGAAGCCAGCAGTCGGTTTCCCGCCTCGCGATCCAGAACGTCATCCGGCTGTCGGCGTGCCGAGCCTGCTAACGGCAGCGAACTAAACCGCTCGCCCTCCTTGCGTAGCAGCAATTCGGGGCTGGCGCCCAGCAGAACGCCGCCATCCGCCAGTGGCACATGGAAGTTGTAACTAACTGGATTCTGCGCAACCAGCCGCTCCAGCAATGCTCCGCTATCCACCGCCACATCAGTGGTGATATCTATTAGCCGGGAAAGCACCACTTTATCGACGTCTGGCGTGGCGGTCAGCATAGCCGCGCGTGCGACCATCGCTTCAAAAGCATCCTGCTCCGGAATCGCCTTTCGCGCCGTCACCGTCAGCGGCTGATGGTCAGTAAAATAACGCGCCGTGCGCTGCTTTTGCTGGCGGGAAAAGGACTGCCACGCCATCGGGATAAATAGCGACGACGGCTGACGGGTATCAAAGGGGATCGCCCCCACCAGGATAGGATTGGCGATGCCCTGCGATTTGGCCTCGGCAAACTGCTGGCGCAATTTCTGCTGGAAAGGGCTATCCGGCGAATCTCCGGCAACCGCAGGCTCGGTATAACGGGCGAAGCACCCGGAAGTGGTAAAACTGCGATACGGCGACATGAAGAAAAAGCGATCGGGAGCAAGCGTTGCCATTGTCTCCTGAGCGTCCTCAGCCAGTGACATATCCATATCATCCTCCAATGATAAAGGCTTATATACACTTCATCTTTCAAGCTGCCTCTTTGTTGGCTGCGCTCAGAAACCCCGGTCACACAGTTGTCTATGCCCGCGGGGATTTCTTCATTTGCCGTCGCGATGCTTTTTGAATGATTTTGTGTATAATAATGATTATTATTTCTATTTTTAGTGCGCTAACCTAAGAGTAAAACGTCGCTCTGTCAACTCTGGTCATGAGTTAAATGGCACTAAGGCTTGCATCTCGCTGTCGCTGACATGAAAATGAGAAGCATTAACTTTATTAATAACAGGACGCTATTGTGAGACTCCCCGCCTTTTATCGTTGGCTGCTTTTAGTGGTTGGTTTATCAGTTTCAGGAATATCCTTAGCCCAGGACGCCGGTTGGCCCCGGCAAATCCAGGACAGCCGCGGCGTTCATACTCTGGACCACAAACCCGCGCGTATCGTCTCTACCAGCGTGACGTTAACAGGCTCGCTGCTGGCGATTGATGCGCCCGTCGTCGCCAGCGGAGCCACTACGCCGAATAACCGCTTTGCCGACGATCAAGGGTTCATGCGCCAGTGGAGCGACGTAGCAAAGGCTCGCCATGTCGCCCGGCTGTATATCGGCGAACCGAATGCCGAAACGGTCGCCGCGCAAATGCCGGATCTCATTTTGATTAGCGCCACCGGCGGCGACTCCGCGCTGGCGCTTTACGATCAGCTCTCCGCTATCGCGCCGACGCTCGTCATCAATTATGACGATAAAAGCTGGCAGAGTTTGCTCACGCAGCTTGGCGAGATCACCGGCCACGAGAAACAGGCCGCCGCGCGAATAGCGGAATTTGAGGCGCAACTGACGACGGTTAAACAGCGAATCGCCCTGCCGCCGCAACCGGTTAGCGCGCTGGTGTATACCCCTGCCGCGCATAGCGCCAATCTGTGGACGCCAGAATCAGCACAAGGCAAGCTATTGACGCAGTTAGGCTTTACGCTGGCGACATTGCCCCGAGGGCTGCAAACCAGCAAAAGCCAGGGTAAGCGCCACGATATCATTCAGCTTGGCGGTGAAAATCTGGCCGCCGGGTTAAACGGCGAATCTCTTTTCCTGTTTGCCGGCGACAACAACGATGTCGCGGCCCTTTACGCCAATCCGCTGCTGGCGCACCTGCCAGCGGTGCAAAATAAGCGCGTCTATGCCCTGGGTACGGAGACGTTCCGTCTGGATTATTACAGCGCAACGTTGCTGCTTAACCGGCTGGCCACCCTGTTTTAACCTTATCGGAGTCTTATCCGACTGTTTTGTCAGTCGGATAAACGCGTCTTCATCAGCCAGCATCGCTAACCGGCGGCGTCTGGCGAAAACGACGTAGCTCGCCCAGCACTAACAGCAGCAGCAAACCAATAATTACCAGCCCGAATCCACTCACGCTCGCGGAAGCGACCGGCGTCATCATTGCGCCAAGACCGCCTAACAGCGCCGCGCCGATAGCGTCTCCCGTGACGTTTTGCGCGGTCCACAGGCCGTTCATTCGCCCCAGCATATTTTCCGGCGTCTGGGTTTGCAGCAGGGTATATTGTAATAACGAACTGATGGCGCTAAGCCAGCCAAACAGCGCCAGACAGATAACACCTGCGATCCAGACCGGCATGATGGCGAACAGCCCCACCGCCAGAAAAGAACCGACTGTCGAAACCAGCATAATGCGCCCCGGACGAACGCTATGCGCCAGTTGTCCGCTGGTCAGCGCGCCAATGGCCGCCCCCAGCGGAATTGCCGCATACAGCAAACCGATTTGCGCCGCCGACATCTGCCAGCTCATCGCCAGCGCCGGATAGAGGACGCGTACCGCGCTTGCCATCGTCACCAGAGCGCCAAGCAGCGCAATACCGCCGATAAGCGGACTGGCGAGCAAAAAACGAAATGCCGCCAGTAACGCGATAAATGGATTTTCCCGCGGCTGCGGAGGGACAGGCAGTCGCGGCAGCGTCAGTAACGGCAATAGCGTAATAAACGTCCCGGCGGCCGCCAGCCCATAGTTCCAGGCTACGCCGCCGCTGGCAAGCAATATGCCCCCCAACATCGGGGAAATAACCGATCCCAGACGTACCGTCAGCATGGTAATCGCGCCGGCCTGCATCAGATTTTCTCTTCCGACCAGCGCTGGTGTCGCCGCCAGTAACGCGGTCACGCCCAGAGACGCGAAAAAGCCGTCCCACAGGCCAAGGAGATATATCGCCAGCAATGATGGTTCCGGCAGCAGCGCGTTCACGCACAGGCCAATAAAGCCAATACCGCAAGTACCGCGCGCCAGCAGAATCACCTTTTTACGTTCGTAGCGATCGGCCAGCACACCGCCCACCATTAAGCCAATAAACATGGCGCCGCCGGTTAACGTTACCGACAGCCCCACCTGCCAGGTGGAGTGCGTCATCATTTGGATCTGTACCGGAACCGCCACGCCAAGCAGCCCCAGCGAGACAATAGAGATAAAACGGGCCAGAAATACTGCGCGAAATGCAGGGTGCGTCTTCAACAGGCTGAGATTGAGCAGCCAGGATTGTCGATTCATTACAACGCCTTAATGCGAGTTTTTTTAAATATCCAT
The DNA here is from genome assembly GCF_046569525.1 of Salmonella sp. 741265055_HSA. Taxonomy (NCBI): domain Bacteria; kingdom Pseudomonadati; phylum Pseudomonadota; class Gammaproteobacteria; order Enterobacterales; family Enterobacteriaceae; genus Salmonella; species Salmonella sp. 741265055_HSA. The sequence continues at coordinate 12,523 of NZ_JBKFSQ010000039.1, forward strand.
TCAATGGCTGCACATGCTAACATAACCAAATAAGATAGATAACGATAATTACTATCATTATCAGGGAAGTTACTATGTCATGCTCGTTTTCCGTGACGCGCGCGTTTGCCGTGCCCGGATTGTTGTTATTACTGAGTCTCGCCGCGGTTTTAAGCCTGGTCATTGGCGCGAAACCGCTGCCCGCCGCCGTCGTGCTGGAGGCGTTCACCGGCGTGTGCCAAAGTGCCGATTGCACCATCGTCCTGGATGCGCGTTTGCCGCGTACGCTGGCCGGATTACTGGCAGGCGGCGCGTTGGGTCTCGCCGGGGCGCTCATGCAAACACTCACTCGCAACCCGCTCGCCGACCCGGGGATTCTGGGCGTTAACAACGGCGCCAGCTTCGCCATTGTACTGGGCGCGGCGCTGTTTGGTTTCTCCACGCCGCTGGAACAGCTTTTCATGGCATTTAGCGGCGCGCTTATCGCATCGCTGATTGTCGCCTTCACCGGTAGTCAGGGCGGCGGCCAGTTAAGCCCGGTCCGCCTGACACTGGCGGGCGTGGCGCTTGGCGCGGTACTGGAAGGACTGACCAGCGGCATCGCGCTGTTAAATCCAGAGGTCTATGACCAGCTTCGCTTCTGGCAGGCGGGATCGCTGGACATTCGCAGCCTGCAAACGTTGAAAGTCGCGCTTGCGCCCGTGGTTATCGCTGGGATCGTGGCGCTATTTCTGAGCCGTGCGCTGAACAGCCTGAGCCTCGGCAGCGATACCGCGACGGCGCTGGGGAGTAAAGTGGCGCGCACCCAACTTATCGGTTTACTGGCGATTACCGTCTTGTGCGGCAGCGCAACGGCGCTGGTCGGCCCTATCGCCTTTATTGGTCTGATGATGCCGCATATGGCGCGTTGGCTGGTGGGCGCAGACCACCGCTGGTCGCTGCCAGTGACGCTACTGGCAACCCCTGCTCTGCTGCTTTTTGCCGATATTATTGGTCGTCTGTTGGTGCCGGGCGAACTCCGCGTATCGGTCGTCAGTGCGTTTATCGGCGCGCCGGTACTTATCTTTCTGGTACGCCGTAAATCGAACGGAGGCGGCCTGTGATGTTTCTTTCTCGTCGGCTTATCGTAAGTTGCCTGCTTCTGGCGGCTGGCTGCTTCGCCATTGGCTTATGGAGCCTGCAAAGCGGCGCCGTGCCTCTTGAGACCGGGCAGATTATTGCCGCGCTGCTGGGCGACGCGCCGCGTAACATCACCCTTGTCGTAACCGAATGGCGACTACCGCGCGTATTAATGGCGCTGCTGATTGGCGCTGCGCTTGGCGTCAGTGGCGCGATTTTTCAGTCGTTGATGCGTAACCCGCTAGGCAGCCCTGATGTGATGGGCTTTAATACTGGCGCCTGGAGCGGCGTACTGGTCGCAATGGTCCTGTTTGGCCAGCATCTTACCGCGATCGCGCTGGCGGCAATGGCGGGTGGTATCGTCACGTCATTGATTGTCTGGCTGCTCGCCTGGCGTAACGGGATAGAAACTTTCCGGCTGATTATTATCGGTATCGGCATCCGTGCGATGTTAGTCGCCTTTAATACCTGGCTTCTGTTGCAGGCATCGCTGGAAACGGCGCTCACCGCCGGCTTATGGAACGCCGGGTCGCTCAACGGTCTGACATGGGCAAAAACCTGGCCTTCGGCGCCGCTGATTATTGTGATGCTGACAGGCGCCGCGCTACTGGTGCGTCGTATGCGGCTGCTGGAGATGGGCGATGACAGCGCCTGCGCTCTGGGTGTTAGCGTGGAGCGGTCACGCCTGATGCTGATGCTGGTGGCGGTGTCGCTCACCGCTGCGGCTACGGCACTGGCTGGCCCCATCTCGTTTATTGCCCTTGTCGCGCCGCACATCGCCCGCCGTCTTAGCGGCACAGCGCGCTGGGGATTAACCCAGTCGGCGCTGTGCGGCGCGTTGTTACTACTGGCCGCCGATGCGTGCGCGCAGCAACTGTTTATGCCTTATCAGCTTCCAGTGGGCGTGGTCACCGTCAGCCTCGGCGGTATTTACCTTATCGTCTTGTTAATTCAGGAGTCCCGCAAAAAATGACCGAATCCGTAGCCCGTTTGCGCGGCGACCAGTTAACGCTGGGTTATGGCAGCTATACCGTCGCAAAAAACCTTAATGTTTCGATTCCGGACGGCCATTTTACCGCCATCATCGGCCCTAACGGCTGCGGCAAGTCAACGTTGCTACGCACGTTAAGCCGTCTGATGACACCTGTTGACGGCCATGTCTGGCTGGATGGCGAACAAATACAGCGTTACGCCAGTAAAGAGGTGGCGCGGCGCATCGGATTGCTGGCGCAAAACGCCACCACGCCGGGCGATATCACCGTACAAGAGCTGGTCGCCAGAGGGCGTTATCCGCATCAGCCGTTATTTACCCGCTGGCGCAAGGAAGATGCCGACGCCGTCGCCAGTGCCATGCGTGCAACAGGTATCACCTCTCTGGCGACGCAAAGCGTAGATACTCTGTCCGGCGGCCAACGCCAGCGGGCGTGGATAGCCATGGTGCTGGCGCAGGAAACGTCCATCATGCTGCTGGATGAGCCGACAACGTGGCTGGATATTAGCCATCAAATTGATTTGCTGGAATTGTTAAGCGATCTCAACCGCGAAAAAGGTTATACGCTCGCCGCCGTCCTGCATGACCTGAATCAGGCCTGCCGATACGCCACGCATTTGATTGCATTACGCGAAGGTAACATTGTCGCGCAGGGCGCGCCGAAAGAGATTGTTACCGCAGAGCTTATCGAAAAAATCTATGGCCTGCGCTGTATGATTATCGACGATCCGGTTGCCGGTACGCCGCTGGTGGTACCGCTGGGGCGGCGATAGTCGTTCACACAGATGACAAAGCCGGATAATCGCTATCCGGCTTTTCGGGTAAATCAGACTAACCGTTCATCTATCGCCAGCGCGTTTTCCATTTTACGCGAGACCATCGCGTGACGCAGTAATACGCCGCCGCAGGCCATCATACCGCCAATCAACGCCGCCAGGATAATAATGATCGCTTTACCTGGGCCATCTTTTTTCACTGGCAGAGACGGCGACAGTTGATATTTAAACGGGGTAAACTTCACGTCGCTCACATTCATTGCCGCCAGTTGTTCAACATGGTATTGACGGTTACGCAAATCACCGTCGATCTCGGCCATGTCCGTTACCCCTTTTTCAATTTCCAGTTTGCGGGAAATACCATCCGCGCCGAGAGAAATAGAAAAATCCGGATCATCTTTTACCGCCTGACCATTGCTGTAAACCGGTTTCTTAATACCGGCGGCGTTGGCGATTTCCAGCGAATAATGGAGACGTTGAATATTGGCATCAAGCTGGTTTTTGAGACGCACCCGATCCATCGCCAGCTTTTCCTGCTCATAGCGGGTTTTGATTTCCAACTGGTTACGAATATTTTCCAGCGTCTCCTTCACGACGATATCAGAGATGTGCTGAATATAGCCAGCCAGCACCTTTTGCGCTTCTTCCCGCGTCGGCGCGGTAAAACTCAACGTCCACGACGTGAATAACGATGTTTCATTTTTCTTGCCATCATTGCTGTCCACCGCTTTCATTTTTTCGCTCAGCGCGACAATCGCCCGGTGAAGATCCTGCTCGTCTATTTGCGCGCCTTTTAATTGTTCCATGACATACGGAGAAGAACGAAGATATTCTTCCAGCAGCGAGGGCGAGCTAAACTTTTTAATAAACAGATTAAAGACGCTGGCCCGATCAACCTTTACCTCCATATCCAACACGCGCAGCGTGGACAACGTTCTCTCCAGCCCCTGCCACTGTACCGACTCCGCCGGTGTGACAATCGCCTGGCTGGTCCATTTTTGCGGCAGCAGAAAGGACAGAAGCAACCCCACGCACGCAAAGGCGAAAACGGTAGCAAGAATACGACGTTTCGCCTGCCATAACACCTCTACAAGGCTAAACAAATCGATTTCATGACTGTTGGCGGGCGGCAGTGAGTAACCTGCAAATGACTGATTTTTTTCTTGTTTTATATTAAGAGATGACATGCCGTATGACCTAAAAACTTTATCCAATGAAAGAACACATTCCTGTCAGAGATTCTAACAGCAAGTCAGAATTATCCGAAACAATCTTTGCGCGCCAGTGCCCGAAAAGCTAAATATTCGGAATTAAACTTGCCTGTAGCATGTATCACTTATGTTAAAAGAATTAATAGTTGCAATAAAAAACCCATAATGATTACTAATTATTATGGGTTTCAGGATTTAATTTGTTAAAGGCAGAAACAACGCCCGTTATTTATTAATGAGCTCGCTGATGATGGGCCCGATAGTTTCAAAAGCGGAGGGTGAAATAATATCTACATGCGCGCACGGCTGGCGATAAATAGCCAAAGACGCTATCCACGGCGACCAGCTCTGTTCAGGCGATATGCCTTCCGGCACCGTTTTATCCGCCACAAAGAGCGTAGCATGTCCATCAAACGGTACGCTATGCGCCGTCGTCAGCAAACGGACGGCATCCGCATAATTGCCTTCAATGGCGGTAAATAAGGCTTCGGAGGCATTTCCCTGCTGAGCGGCGACAAACGCTGCGCGTTCACGTTCAATTTCCGCCAATACGTCCGGATTGAGGCCATTCGCCTCTTTTTCCCGCCAGTTTTGCGTTTCCGGCGGCCAGGTGTCCAGTAACCCCAAAAACGCCACCGTTTCGCCGCGGGCGCGCAACCGGGCGGCGATCCCTTGCGCCAGCGTCCCGCCCAGCGAATAGCCTAATAAATAATAAGGGCCATGCGGCTGCCGGGCGAGCAAAGTCGCCAGATGATGTTCACATACCTCATCGAGGGTGGTTGCGGTTTGCATAGGGCCAGCGGGGCGCGGTGACTGAATCCCCATAATCGACCACGACGGGCTGAGATAGCGTGATAATACGCTAAATTGCCAGGCGAACCCCGACGCCGGATGGAAACAAAATAACGTTGGACCATCGCTTTCACGCAGCGGCAACAGCGGCCCGAACCCCAGATTGCGCGAGCGTTCGTCATCGTCAGTATCGAGCAGCTTACTTAACTGCGCCACGTCAGACGCCACCATCACCTGCCCCGGCGTCACCTGGCGGTTAAACGTCTGACTTAGCTGCGCGGCCAGTTTCATCGCCAGCAGCGAGTGTCCGCCCAGCGCAAAGAAATCACTTTCAACATCGTTAATCTCACAGCCCAGCAGGCGGGAAAACGCCGCGGCGACAGCAATCTCCGTGGCGGACTGCGGCGCACGCCCTTTCACGCGCGGCGTCAGATCCGGCAGCGGCAGGGCTTTGCGATCCAGCTTGCCATTAGCGCTAAGCGGCAAGCTGGCAAGTTGCAACAGCACAACCGGCACCATATGCACGGGAAGTTTTTGGCGTAATTTTTCCTGCAGCGCCGGTAAATCCAGCGGCAAACCAGAGTGCGACACCAGATAGCCGACCAGTTGCCGGGCATCCCCGCCCGTCGCCGCCGCCTGATTAAAGACGCAGGCATGTGCTACCGCCTGTTCAACATCCGGCAGCGTTTGCATGACGCGGTCAATCTCGCCCAGTTCAATACGTTGACCCCGAATTTTGAGCTGATCGTCGCTGCGCCCCAGGTATTCCACCGCGCCGGAATCCAGCCAGCGCGCCACATCTCCGGTACGGTACATCCGTTCGCCTGGCGCAAAAGGATCGGCGATAAAACGGCTGGCGGTAAGATCCGGACGCCCCAGATAGCCCTGCGCCAGTTGAATACCGGTAAGATAGAGATCGCCAGCCACGCCCGGCGGCACCGGCTGCATATGCGCATCGAGAATACGCAAACCGGTATTCCAGACGGGATAACCAATCGGGATACTGTTGCCGTCAACAGCCGCCAGCTCATCGCCACAGGCCGGATACCAGCTCACATCCACCGCGGCCTCCGTTGGCCCGTACAGATTGTGTAGCGGCGCGTTGGTTAACGTCTCCCATTCGCGGCACAGCGCCGTCGGCAGGGCCTCGCCGCTACAGAAAACCCGCTTTAAAGAAGCGCAGCTTTTCCCAGCCGACGCTGGCGTGAGCGAGGCAATAAAGGCCGCCAGCATCGACGGCACAAAATGGGTGGTCGTGACGCCGTATTGCGCAAAGAACCGCTGCATCGCGAGCGGGTCGCGGTGCGCTTCCGGTTCAGCCATCACCAGTTTCGCCCCGGCGATAAACGGCCAGAAAAACTCCCATACTGAGACGTCAAAACTGCACGGCGTTTTTTGCGCTACTACATCATCCACCGTCAACGGATAGTGATCCTGCATCCACAGCAACCGGTTGACTATCGCCGTTTGTCCCACCATCACCCCTTTCGGCCTGCCCGTCGAGCCAGAGGTGAAAATGATGTAAGCGGTATGATGCGGTAACGACAGCCCCAGCGGAGTGTCGTCACTGACCGGTAGCGGTTGGCTATAACACAAATATTCCATCCCCGGAATATCGTGAAAGCGCGCCAGCTGCGCCTGAGTCGTAATTAACAGTTTCGGCTGCGCATCTTCCAGCATCATTCGCAGCCGATCGTCAGGATAACCGGTATCCAGCGGCAGCCAGGCGGCGCCCGCCTCGACAATGCCATGCAGCGCTAAGGTCAGGAAAACCGACCGCGGCAACGCCACCGCCACGCTATCGCCAGGCTGAACGCCGCGTTCCCGCAGCGCGTATGCCAGCGCCACAACCTGTTCGCGCATTTCACAGTAGGTAAAATGATAGTGCGCATCTGCCAACGCGGAAGCCTCTGGCGTTTTTTGCGCCTGCTGCGCCACCAAATCGCTAAGCGTGGCGGCGGGAATCGTTACCGCCGTATTATTAAGGTGTATTAATTGCGTTTGTTCCTCCGCCAGCAGCATTTGCGCATCGCCGCAGCGCAGCGCCGGGTTATCCGCAAACTGTGTGATAAGCGCCATCAACCGTAAGGCATGGCGGGAGAGCGTGGCATCATCGTAATGCTGTGCATTCGCCAGCAATTCAATATCCAGACCGCCGTTTTCATCCGGAAAAAGCGCCAGTTCAAGATCGTTAACCGGCCCCGTCGCCAGGGTATGGGTTTGCGCCTGTATGCCAGGAAGATCCAGATGATAATCAAATACTTTTATGTTGAGCACCGGGCCAAATAGCGGCGTCTCCCCTGCGGCTCGCCCGCTATCGCGTACAATCTGTTCGGCGTCGTAACGCTGGTGGCGGCGCATCTTCTTTAACTGCGCCGCAAGACGCTTCGCCAGCGTTGGCAGATCGTCCGTCGCATGAAGGTTAACCGCCAGCGGCAACACGTTAAGGACAGGCCCGGTCGCCGTTAACGCCACCGAGCCCATCCGCCGCATAAAGATAAATCCGGCGGCATAATCCATTCGCCCGCATAATCGTCCCAGCCACAACGTCACCAGCGCCAGGGCAAGATCCGCTCGCGGTATCTCAGGCATGTGCGCCGCCAGTTGGCGAAACGCCCCCTCCGGCGCGCTCAATTTCATACGCAGAATATCCGCGCTCGCCGACCGCCCCGGCAGCGGCACGGCAGAAATTGACGCCGGCGGCGGCAGCTCGCGGCGCTGCTGCGCCCAGAAGGCGCCGTCACGCTGCCAGGCCTCGCTCTGGCGATAGCGCTGATATTCCTCGACTACATCCGCAAAGGGGGTAAAAGGCGACTCCGGCGTAGGGGCGTCGCTCTGCCAGGCGCGATAAATCGCCGCAATCTGGCGGGTTATCGCCGGGAAGCTAAAGCCATCCACCAGCAAATGGTGATAGCGCTGATACCAATACCAGCGGGTATCATCAATGCGGATTAACTGGTGAAACGCCAGCGGCTTACCGCTATCTGCGCGCAGGTTTTGCCGTAAATCCGCCTGCATTAACGCCAGCGCCGCGTGATGCGGATCGGGCTGGTCGCGTAAATCGGCAATCGGGGGCTCGCCGAAGGTGTGCTCAGGATCTCTCCATTGCCAGACCTCGCCGTTCTCTTCGGTAAAACGCATCCGTAGCGTATCCGCCTGTTGCATCCCTACCGCTACCGCTTTTGCCAGCAAGGCGGCATCCAGCTCGCCGTTCAGTTCCACATAGTGCGCCACGCTCCAGGCGGAGGGTAAATCAGCGAGTTTTTCCGCCATCCAGATCCCCGGCTGAGCGGCGACTAACGGTAAACGCTGCGTCATTTCGCCTCCTGCTTATCGGCATAATGCGCCGGATTCAGGGTTGTCCAGCGCGTATTAAGCCACTGCTGGCACGTGTCCTGCGATTGCGGTTCGCATACCACGTCCCAGCCTGCGGGAAGCGCACACGCCGCTGGCCAAAGGCTGAATTGACGCTGCGCATTTTGCAGGATGTAAAACTGTCCCTGCGGATTATCGAAGGGATTACTGAATTCCATACTCAACTCCTGTCATGGACATGTGCCCGGTTAAAACGTGTCGATGAGCGGCTGCCAAAGCAGCATCAGCCCTTGCGTTAGCCCGCCGCGCCAGCAAAGCGCATCGTGTCCGCCGTCAACCTGACGCCAGAAAATGGACTGCTGCGAAGTATTCAGTTGGGCATAAAGCGCCTGATTCGCCTGAAACACGATCGGCTCACGCACGCCGGCTTCCAGTACGATACGCAGTCCGCGCGCGCATAACGCGCCGTTTTTCAGCCGGGTAATGGCTTCCCCCTCCAGCGGGTTGATACGATGGGGCCACCAGAATGATCCTGACTGGCTTAGTACACAGCCAAAACGCGTCGGCCAGTTCAGGCCGGCATACAGCGCCGACAGGCCGCCAAAGCTCTGTCCGGCGACCACCGTTCGCCCGGCATTATCGCTAAAAGGCGTCACGGATCTGACTTGTGGCAACAGTTCCTGCTGCACCGCCAGCCAGAAGTCGGCATTGCAGGGCAACTCCTGGCTGCGGTGTTGAGTATCAATCGCGTCAATCAGCAGATAGACGGCACCGGGAAGCAGGCGTTGATGAGTCAGCGAGGCGAGCGCGGGCCAGACGGGCATATTTTCCGCCCAGAATTGACCGTCCAGCAGAATAGCCAACGGTCTTTCCTCCGGTGCCTCGTCTCCGGTCGTCAATATCCATACGCGGCGGGAGTTACCCAGACGTTCGCTATGCCACTGCATCATCAAAGGCGGCGAGTACGACGTTTCAGGACGATCCCATCCCGGCTGAAGGGGCGCATCCGGCATTTCCAGCGCCGAAACCGCATGACCACGCCCTCCCCGCCAGCTTTGGGAATTAAGCGGGTCGGCAATCGCCTGCGGTAATAGCTGTCGCCAGCCTTCACGCAGTGCGTTCCGATCGGGCGTTTCGCCTGGCGCAAAAGCGGCAAAAACATCATCGCGTTCGGTAGGAATAAAACAGTAGCTGCCGCGCCAGTTAGCGCTAAGCGCCGTGCTCCAGCGCCAGACATCCGTTCCGGCAATACGCGCCATCGTCTGAGGCTGCGCGTTTTGATGATGATCGGTTACGCCAGTGATGTAGACCCAGACACGCCGTATCGGGGAGTGAGTTTCGTTTCCCTGCGGGTCGCGCCACCAAAAAGTGACCCGATAATTTCCGTCTTTTTCCCGTATCCATTCCGGCCCGGTTTTCGTCCTCCACCAGGCCTCACTTCCCGTTGCCAGCGCCTCTTTCATTATAACCCTGTGTTTATTATGAATTTTGTATATAAAAGGTGAAATATATTGATAATATTATTGATAACTATTTGCATTTGCAATAGCGTATTGTCGCGCTATGGGACGCGCGAACACAATTTCACCACCCGGCCAATGCCTTTGACGGGCGCTTTGGCTTATGTGGCTAAAGAAAAGCAGGATATACAATGAACAAGAAGATTCATTCCCTGACCTTACTGGTCAATTTAGGGATTTACGGGGCCGCTCTGCCCGTGATGGCGGAAGAAAAAACCGATAGCGCTGCGCTCACCAATGAAGACACCATCGTGGTGACCGCTGCCCAGCAAAACCTACAGGCGCCAGGCGTATCCACCATCACCGCCGATGAGATCCGCAAAAATCCGCCCGCGCGCGACGTGTCAGAAATCATCCGCACCATGCCGGGCGTGAACCTGACCGGCAACTCCACCAGCGGTCAGCGCGGGAATAACCGCCAAATCGATATTCGCGGCATGGGGCCGGAAAACACCCTTATCCTGATTGACGGTAAACCCGTTACCAGCCGTAACTCGGTGCGCCTGGGCTGGCGCGGCGAACGCGATACCCGCGGCGATACCGCGTGGGTGCCGCCGGAGATGATCGAACGCATTGAAGTGCTGCGTGGTCCTGCCGCCGCACGCTACGGTAACGGCGCGGCGGGTGGTGTGGTCAATATCATTACCAAAAAAGGCGGTAGCGAGTGGCACGGCTCCTGGAATACCTATTTCAACGCGCCGGAACATAAAGACGAAGGCGCGACCAAACGCACTAACTTTAGCCTGAACGGCCCGCTGGGCGGGGATTTCAGCTTCCGTCTGTATGGCAACCTCGACAAAACGCAGGCGGATGCGCGTAATATTAACCAGGGGCATCAGTCTGAACGTACCGGGAGTTACGCCGACACGCTACCGGCAGGACGCGAGGGGGTCATTAACAAAGATATCAACGGCGTGGTTCGTTGGGATTTTGCTCCGCTTCAGTCTCTGGAGCTGGAGGCCGGTTACAGTCGCCAGGGCAACCTCTATGCCGGCGATACTCAGAACACCAATACGAACCAACTGGTGAAAGATAATTACGGAAAAGAGACGAACCGCCTCTATCGGCAGAACTACTCTCTGACCTGGAACGGCGGCTGGGATAATGGCGTAACCACCAGTAATTGGGTGCAATACGAACATACCCGTAACTCCCGGATGCCGGAAGGCTTAGCAGGCGGCACCGAAGGGATTTTCGATCCCAAAGCATCGCAAAAATATGCCGATGCAGATTTGAATGACGTCACCCTACACAGCGAAGTGAGCCTTCCTTTCGATCTGCTGGTCAATCAAAACCTGACGCTGGGTACCGAATGGGCCCAACAGCGTATGAAAGACGAGCTCTCCAACTCGCAAACCTTTATGGGGGGAAATATCCCGGGTTACAGCAGTACCAATCGTAGCCCCTATTCAAAAGCGGAAATTTTCTCTCTGTTTGCTGAAAACAACATGGAACTGACCGACAGCACCATGCTGACGCCGGGGCTACGTTTCGATCATCACAGTATCGTGGGGGATAACTGGAGCCCGTCGCTGAACCTGTCGCAAGGTCTGGGGGATGACTTTACCCTGAAAATGGGGATCGCCCGCGCTTATAAAGCCCCGAGTCTGTACCAGACTAACCCAAACTATATTTTGTACAGTAAAGGTCAGGGTTGCTACGCGACTGGCGCGGGTACCGGCATCGGCTGCTATATGATGGGTAATGATGATCTGAAAGCCGAAACCAGCATCAATAAAGAGATCGGTCTGGAATTTAAACGCGATGGCTGGCTGGCCGGCATCACCTGGTTCCGTAATGATTATCGCAATAAGATTGAAGCGGGTACAGTGCCGTTGCAGCGTATCAACAACGGCAAAACGGATGTCTATCAGTGGGAGAACGTGCCGAAAGCGGTCGTTGAAGGTCTGGAAGGCACGTTAAACGTACCGGTTAGCGACACCGTCAACTGGACGAATAACGTTACGTATATGCTGCAGAGCAAAAACAAAGAGACCGGCGAACGCCTGTCGATTATTCCACAGTACACGCTTAACTCAACCCTGAGCTGGCAGGTACGTCAGGACGTTTCTCTGCAATCGACCTTCACCTGGTACGGCAAACAAGAGCCGAAGAAATATGATTATCAGGGTAACCCCGTTACCGGAACAGATAAGCAAGCGGTCAGCCCATACAGTATTATTGGCCTGAGCGCGACCTGGGACGTGACCAAAAATGTCAGCCTGACCGGTGGCGTGGATAACCTCTTTGACAAACGTCTGTGGCGTGAAGGTAACGCGCAAACCGTCAGGGATACTCAAACTGGCGCTTATATGGCGGGCGCTGGCGCGTACACCTATAACGAACCGGGACGTACGTGGTATATGAGCATTAATACCCATTTCTGATGGCAACCTTCCCTCCCTCATTCGGGGAGGGAATTGGCAAAAACGATGCGGACATCTCATTTTCCCCTTCCCTTTGCCGGACACAGGCTGCATATCGTCGACTTTGATGCGAGCAGCTTTCACGAACACGACCTGTTATGGCTGCCTCATCACGATCGGCTCCGGTCTGCCGGACACAAGCGTAAAGCTGAACATCTGGCAGGCCGCATCGCCGCCGTTCATGCGCTACGCGAGGTGGGCGTCAGGGCGGTGCCCGGTATTGGCGACAAGCGACAGCCGCTATGGCCGGACGGCCTATTTGGCAGCATCAGCCACTGTGCGTCAACAGCGCTGGCCGTCATATCCCGACAGCGTATCGGCATTGATATAGAAAAAATCATGAGTCAGCACACGGCGACAGAGCTGGCGCCGTCCATTATTGATAGCGATGAGCGCCAAATTCTCCAGGCGAGCTCGCTCCCTTTTCCGCTTGCCCTGACGCTGGCTTTCTCCGCCAAGGAGGGCGTTTATAAAGCCTTTTCAGACCGCGTCACGCTCCCGGGATTCAATAGCGCAAAAGTTACCTCGCTTACCGCCACGCACATCTCGTTACATCTGCTGCCAGCCTTTGCCGCCACGATGACTGAACGTACCGTCCGTACAGAATGGTTTCAACGTGACAATAGCGTTATTACTCTTGTTTCTGCAATAACGCGCTTTCCCCACGACAGGAGCGCTCACGCTTCTATACTTAGCGCAATACCCCGATAAATGAGATCGCTATGGCGCTGAATGATTTTCACGTTTCTGAACCTTATACGCTTGGTATTGAGCTGGAGATGCAGGTGATCAATCCACCTGGCTACGATTTAAGTCAGGACTCTTCTACGCTGATCGACACCGTTAAGCCCCAACTTACTGCGGGAGAAATTAAGCACGATATCACCGAAAGTATGCTGGAGATGGCCACGGGCGTCTGCCGCGATATTGACCAGGCGGCGGCCCAACTTTCTGCCATGCAGCACGTTATTTTACAGGCGGCGTCGGAACACCATCTCGGCATTTGCGGCGGCGGTACGCACCCGTTTCAAAAATGGCAGCGTCAGGAGGTCTGTGATAATGAGCGCTATCAACGCACGCTGGAAAATTTCGGCTACTTAATTCAACAGGCGACGGTTTTCGGGCAGCATGTCCACGTCGGCTGCGCGAATGGCGACGATGCGATTTATCTTTTACACGGGCTGTCGCATTTTGTGCCGCACTTTATTGCGCTCTCCGCCGCGTCCCCCTATATGCAAGGATCTGACACCCGTTTTGCCTGCGCGCGCCTGAATATTTTTTCCGCTTTTCCCGATAACGGCCCCATGCCGTGGGTCAGTAACTGGCAAGAGTTTGCCGGACTATTTCGTCGTCTGTCTTACACCACGATGATCGACAGCATCAAAGATTTGCACTGGGATATCCGCCCCAGCCCGGCCTTTGGCACGGTAGAAGTTCGGGTGATGGATACGCCGCTCACCCTTGATCATGCCATCAATATGGCAGGGTTGATTCAGGCGACCGCGCACTGGCTGCTGACCGAGCGTCCCTTTAAACCGCAGGAACAAGACTATCTGTTATATAAATTCAACCGTTTTCAGGCTTGCCGCTATGGTCTGGAGGGCGCGCTAACCGATGCCTATACCGGCGACCGCCGTCGCCTGGCAGATGATACGCTGCGTCTGCTGGACAACGTTACCCCCTCAGCGCACAAGCTGGGCGCCGACAGCGCCATTGACGCACTACGTCTGCAGGTGAAAAAAGGCGGTAACGAAGCGCAATATATGCGGGAGTTTATTGCCGACGGCGGATCGCTGATAGGCCTGGTACAAAAACATTGTGAAATCTGGGCGGGACAATAGACAGCATATTTGCCTTACCAGGCGATATCCCGGACAATGGCGTTTTAACTTACGTTTAACAAAGCCATGAAACACCCGCTTGAATCATTGATGACCGCTGCCGGTATTTTGCTGATGGCGTTGCTGTCCAGCCTGCTACTGCCCGCCCCTTCGCTCGGCCTTGCGCTGGCGCAAAAACTGGTCGGGATCTTTCATCTTATGGATCTCAACCAGCTTTATACTTTGTTGTTTTGTTTATGGTTTCTGTTGCTCGGCGCGCTGGAATATTATGTTATTCGCTTTATCTGGCGGCGCTGGTTTTCGCTGGCCGATTAAACATTTCAATGCGTACGGCCATGCTTTTCTTTACGATAAGCGCCTGGCGGCAGGTTGAACGTGCGGGTAAAAATGCGCGTAAAGGTTTGCTGCGAATCAAAACCATACTTGAGACAAATATCATACACCTTCTGGTCGGTGTCGAGCAGGTCGCGCGCCGCCAGTTTTAGCTTCCGTTCACGCACGTAGCGCCCCAGGCTCTCCCCTTTGTACTGCATAAAAAGGCGCTGCAGGTGCCACTTGGAATACCCCGCATGACGGGCAATATCATCAATACGTAACGGCTGATTCAAATTATCATCAATCCACTCGACAATTGTGTCGATAACCTGAGCGGAAATGGTCATCGTGCTCTCCCCTCTATCAAACTCGTCAGCGGCTCCCGCACCGCACATTTACGGCAACAGCAATAAGCATAGTAATAACCACACAAATTGTGAGACGGCTTATCGCATGGCCTGCAATATGCTTTTCGACCACTTCATGCGGCAGCCCTTGATTATGAGTGAGTAAGCACTCATTATAGAAAGCAAAGATACGCCGTCAAGGTACTTTTCAAAGGTTGACATTCACCGTTGCGACGCGACAACGGGCATGATTCAATCATGTTTTTCCAGACATAAGGGTAACGTGTAGTGGCTCGTCCGAAGAGTGAAGACAAAAAACAAGCATTACTGGAAGCGGCAACCCAGGCGATAGCGCAATCCGGTATCGCCGCCTCAACGGCGGTGATTGCGCGTAACGCAGGTGTTGCAGAAGGAACATTGTTTCGCTATTTCGCGACCAAAGATGAGCTGATTAACACGTTGTATTTGCATTTAAAGCAGGATCTCTGCCAGTCAATGATAATGGAGCTGGATCGATCCATTACCGATGCCAAAATGATGACCCGTTTTATCTGGAACAGTTATATCAGTTGGGGTCTGAACCATCCCGCGCGCCATCGGGCGATCCGCCAACTGGCCGTCAGCGAAAAGCTCACCAAAGAGACGGAACAACGGGCCGACGATATGTTCCCCGAATTGCGCGATTTATGTCATCGTTCCGTTTTGATGGTGTTTATGTCGGATGAGTACCGCGCCTTCGGCGACGGCCTTTTTCTGGCGCTGGCTGAAACAACAATGGATTTCGCCGCACGCGATCCCGCTCGCGCTGGCGAATATATTGCGCTGGGATTCGAAGCGATGTGGCGCGCGCTGACTCGCGAGGAGCAATAATGGACGGTCAAACACTGCACGCCTGGGCAAAACGCTTTGCGCTGGAACTGCCTTTTACCGAACACTGCTGGCCTTTCGGCCCACAGTACGATGTGTTTAAAGTCGGCGGCAAAATATTCATGCTTTTCACTGAACATCACTGTCGCCCAGTGGTGAACCTGAAGTCGGATCCCCAAAAATCCCTGGTAAATCAACAAATTTACCCCAGCATTGCGCCTGGCTATCACATGAATAAGAAACACTGGATTTCAGTCTATGCGGGCGAGGATATCACCGTCTCGCTACTCAACGATTTGATAAATGACTCATGGAATCTGGTCGTAGACGGGCTGCCTAAAAGAGAGCAACTGCGCCTGCGGCCGCGCTGATGCAATAACCGTTTCCGCATTTTCCTCCCTTATCTTTTTACCGATAACCCGGTACCCTGCTGATACAAAAGGGTACTAAACCAACCAGGAGCATTTATGGATATCGTTTCTGTCGCCTTACAGCGCTACTCCACTAAGGCGTTCGATCCCAGCAAAAAACTGACCGCCGAAGAAGCGGATAAAATAAAAACACTACTACAGTACAGCCCCTCCAGCACCAATTCCCAGCCGTGGCACTTTATTGTCGCCAGTACGGAAGAGGGCAAAGCGCGCGTAGCAAAATCCGCAGCCGGAAACTACACGTTCAACGAACGCAAAATGCTGGACGCCTCCCATGTCGTCGTGTTCTGCGCAAAAACCGCAATGGATGACGCATGGCTTGAGCGCGTCGTCGATCAGGAAGATGCCGATGGCCGTTTCGCTACGCCGGAAGCTAAAGCGGCAAATGATAAAGGTCGCCGCTTTTTCGCCGATATGCACCGCGTCTCGCTGAAAGATGACCACCAGTGGATGGCGAAACAAGTTTATCTGAACGTCGGCAACTTTCTACTGGGCGTCGCCGCGATGGGTCTCGACGCCGTCCCCATTGAAGGTTTCGACGCCGAGGTGCTCGACGCTGAATTTGGTCTGAAAGAAAAAGGCTATACCAGTCTGGTCGTGGTGCCAGTCGGCCATCATAGCGTCGAGGACTTCAACGCCGGGCTGCCGAAATCACGTCTGCCGCTTGAAACCACACTGACGGAAGTTTAATCCCCTGCCTAAGCCGGACGCCCGTCCGGCTTTTTTCACCTTTCTGCCAGGTTCCCCAATGATCAATGGCGCGAAGTGCCAGGTTTTACATCGCTAGTGTTAACTTCCTCTCTCAACATATTGAAAATAAATAATATTTAAAATTGGCACGCCGTTTGCCATATCTGGATACCCCCTATCTGGATGAAGGAGAAAACAGGTGAGACATGTTTATGTAGCCAGCCATGGCCCTTTTGCCCGCGGACTTATTAACAGTCTATCGCTGCTGATTGGCGACGAACACGGCGTGACACCGGTTTGCGCCTACGATGGCGATATTGTCACCACGGAGCAGCTTGAACAAACCCTCGAAAATCTGATCGCGCAGGCCAACGGCGAAGAAGTGGTGGTGTTTACCGATCTGCTCGGCGGCAGCATCAACAATAGCGCCGCGAAAGTGCTGATGCGTCACCGTCACGTTTTTGTGGTGGCTGGCGTCAACATGACCCTGCTACTGGAGTTTTTACTCTGTGAAGAAGAAAGCACAGACGCGGCCATTACCTACGCCACCAATGCGGCGCGTGAATCCATTGTCTTTATCAACACGCTAATAACACAACCATCCGCTGACCTACAGGGAGAATCCCATGATCAAATTAGTGCGCATTGATTACCGCCTGCTGCATGGCCAGGTGGTCTTCGCCTGGACCCGGGCGCTGGATATCGACCATATCATCGTCGCTAACGCCAACGCCGCCGGCGACGCGTTTGTCTCTATGTCATTAAGTCTGGCAAAACCTGCTGGCGTGTCGCTGGACATTATCACGGTGGAACAGGCGGCGGAAAAACTCGCCAGCGGCAAGCTGGATCATAAAAAAGTGATGGTGGTGCTGGGAAATACCGCCGAAACCCTCGCCTTCGCCGAGAAAGTGCCAGGGATTAGCGTTATCAACTACGGCGGTATCGCGCAAAAAGAGGGCGCGCAGCAGTTCGGCAAAGCCATATACCTGACCGAGCAGGAGATTGCCGATAGCCAGGCGCTAAAAGCCAAAGGTATCCGTCTGGAAATGCGCCAGGTTCCGGCCCATTCCGCCGAATTGCTTAACGATAAACTCTGAACCCGGAGGTCACTATGTTGCTCACCGCAACGCTGCTCGGCCTGATTGCCGCACTGGGCATTCTTGACGGGCGTTTACTCGGCGTGTCGATGATTGACCGTCCGCTGGTGATGTGCGCCCTCACCGGTCTGGTCTGCGGCAATTTACACGAAGGCATTCTGATCGGCGCGACGCTGGAACTGATCTTTTTAGGTAATGTCGCTATCGGCGCCGCGGTACCGCCTGATGTCGTCACCGGTTCGGTACTGGCGACCGCGTTTTCTATTATGTCCGGGCGCGGGCCCGAAGCGGCGCTGACCATCGCGATTCCTATCTCTATGCTGGCGCAAACCCTCGGCGTCCTGGTGCGCGTGGTTAACGCCCGCTTTGGCCACATGGCCGATCGTTATGCGGCGCAGGGTAATACCCGGATGGTTGCCGTTATGCATCTGGGAGGCCCAACGCTGCTCTATTTTCTAAGCGGTTTTCTGCCGGTCTTTTTCGCCATTTTGCTCGGTTCTGCCGCCGTCACCTGGTTCCTCGACGCCATTCCCGCCTTTATTACCAATGGCCTGGTTGTCGCCAGTAAGATTTTGCCGGCGCTGGGTTTCGCGTTGCTGATCAGCATGATGCTTAGCAGCAAATTAATGCCTTACCTTGGGCTGGGCTTTCTGATCGCCGCATATACCAAACTGGACATCATCGCCATCGCGCTGTTTGCCGTGGTGCTGGCTTTCATTATCAGCCAGTTTCTTAACACATCCCAACAGGAGGGCTAATCATGAGTGAAGTGACGCAGACCCTGATCGACGACGCACAGGCTCACTCGCAAAGCGAAAGCCGCATCACCGCCCGCGATTTACGCAGCGTGTTCTGGCGATCCTTTACGTTGCAAGGATCGTGGAACTATGAACGCCAGCAGCATATGGGCTATGCCTTCGCTATGTCGCCAGCGCTGAAGCGTATCTACCAGGACCCCGCCGAACTGGGGCGCGCCTTACAGCGCCATCTGGTGCTGTTTAATACCACGCCGCATCTGTCAACGTTTGTCTTTGGCCTGTCGATTGCGATGGAGGAGGAAAATCAACGCAACCCGGACTTTAACGAAGAGTCGATCAATGCCGTTAAAACCAGCCTGATGGGGCCGCTGGCCGGGATCGGCGATTCCATCTTTTGGGGATCGCTGAAAGTTATCGCCGCCGGGATGGGGATCTACTTTGCCCAGCAGGGCAGCATTCTGGGGCCGATTCTCGCCCTACTGGTCTATAACATTCCGCACATCCTCTGCCGCTGGTACGCCCTCAAACTGGGCTACCGGGCGGGGACCACCTGGCTGATGCGCCTCTGGCAAAGCGGGCTGATGGACAGGGTAACTTATATCGCGTCAATCGTCGGGTTGATGGTCGTCGGTGCCATGACCGCCAGCATGATCGACATTACAACCCCGCTGAGCTTTACCGCCGGGCAGACTACCATGAAAGTGCAGGATTTTATTGACAAAATCCTCCCTTCCCTGCTGCCGCTGCTCTTCACGCTTGGCATGTACAAACTTATCCGTAAGGGCGTGAACATTAACTGGATCCTGTTAGGCACCGTCGCGTTTGGGCTTCTTGCCAGCGCGCTGGGCCTGCTTTGACGAGAGGTAACACTATGCAAGTAGAAGACTATATGAACGAGACGCCCCTTCGCCTGCTGGAGATGCTGACGCAGACGCGGGAAGATCTCTGGCGCGCGGCGCAGGCGCTAACGGAACGCAGCGTCACCCGCATTATTCTGACAGGCTCCGGCACGTCATACCACGGCGCGCTGACCGCTCGCGCGTTTATGCAGCGCTGGTGCGCATTGCCGGTGGATGTCTGCTGGCCGTTTATGCTTGACGACGAGACGCTTGCCCGCAGCGGCAAGGCGCTGGTTGTCGGCATCTCCCAGGGCGGCGGCAGCCTCTCAACACTGGCGGCGATGGAGCGCGCCCGCGATATTGGTCATATCACCGCCTCAATGGCTGGCGTGACGCCTGCGACTATCGACCGGGCGGCGGATTATATCCTTACCGTTCCCTGCGGCGAAGAAACCGCTGGCGCGAAAACAAAAGGCTATCACTGCACGGTTCTCAATTTGATGCTGCTGGCGCTCGCCGTCGCCGGGCAGCAACAGCGGCTGGACGGCGAACAGCACCGGTCACTGCTGCTGCGGATGGAAAAGACCTTTAACCACCTGCCCGCGCTGATTACCGCCTCGCAGGCGTGGACGCAAACCAATGCGCTGGCGCTGCGCGATAGCGCAGATATTCGTCTGACCGGCCCGGTAACGCTGTTCGGTACGGTGCAGGAGGGTGCGCTCAAGATGCTGGAGACGTTGCGCTGCCCGGTGTCGGGCTACGAATTCGAGGAGTTTATTCACGGTATTTACAATGCCTTTAATGCGCAATCCGCACTCATTATGCTCGACCCGCAGCCTGACGCGCGTCAGGATCGGCTGGCGCAAATACTCGGTGAGTGGACGCCGTCTATTTACCGCATCGGCCCGCAGGTAGAAAATAATGGTCTGAATCTGAATTTCCCGTTTGTCAATGATGAGGACTTCGCCGTCTTTGAATATATCATTCCGCTACAAATGCTATGTGCGATATTACCCCCACAAAAAGGCATTAATCCGGCGATACCCAAAGATCCGCAATTCCATCAAAAAATGAAAAGTAAGCAAGAAATTTAATTTTTATTAATGCTCGTTATTATCCGCGCTGTTGCGGAGGACGCGCTACACGCTAAGGAGATAAATATGTCTGTTGCTCATGAAAATGCCCACCGTATTATTAGCGATATTTTAGGTAAACAAAACATTGAACGCGTCTGGTTTGTCGGCTGCGGCGGTTCATTAACCGGCTTCTGGCCAGGGAAATACTTTCTGGACTGTGAAGCGTCAAAACTGGCTGTCGGTTATATCACCAGTAATGAATTTGTCCACACCACGCCAAAAGCATTAGGAAAAAATAGCGTCGTTATTCTCGCCTCGCAGCAGGGCAATACGGCGGAAACCGTCGCAGCCGCCCGCGTGGCGCGTGAAAAAGGGGCGGCGACCATCGGTCTGGTTTACCAACCTGAGACGCCATTGTGCGAATACAGCGACTACATCATTGAATATCAGTGGGCGCGTTATCCGGAAACGGTCGACCCTGCACAACAAAAAGCCGCATACAGCCTGTGGCTGGCGCTGGAAATTCTCGCCCAAACAGATGGCTATGCGAAATACGATGAGTTAGTCAGCGCGTTTGGGCGCTTTAGCGACGTTGTTCACGGCGCCCAACGGCAGGTACAAGAAGATGCTCAACGTTTCGCCGCCGAATGGAAGGATGAGAAGGTGGTCTATATGATAGGCAGCGGCCCCTCTTTCGGCGCCGCGCATCAGGAGTCTATCTGTATTCTGCTGGAAATGCAGTGGATCAACTCCGCCAGCATACATAGCGGAGAGTATTTCCACGGACCGTTCGAAATCACCGAGCCGGGCACGCCGTTTATATTGCTGCAAAGCAGTGGTCGCACTCGCCCGCTGGACGAGCGCGCGATTCGCTTTATTGAACGCTATCAGGGAAAACTGCAGTTGATCGATGCGGATAAACTCGGCGTTCAGGATCTGTCCACCGACGTTGGTGAATACTTCTGCGGCCTGTTGCACAACTGTGTGCTGGACGTTTATAACCTCGCTCTGGCGACAGCCCGTAATCACCCACTGACCACCCGCCGGTATATGTGGAAAGTTGAATATTAATAGTTATGCCGGATGGCGGCTTCGCTTTATCCAGCCTACAAAGCGATCTGTAGACCTGATAAGCGTAGCGCCATCAGGCCTTTCTTCTGCGGGGCGCTAGCGCCCCTTTTTCCCTGAACTACCACGGCTACCAGCGAAAATCCTCTATCCGTAATTCGAAAATATCGTGGATATAGCCAATTTCTGCTACCGGCAGCGCCACGTTATAAAGAATTTTCAACCGCTGAAACGAATGATTTACCATCGCGATAAATTCACCATGCCGCTCGTTAAATTCCGTCATGTTTTTATAGTGGGTAATTTCATTGCGCATGACCAGCCGCTCAATCATACAGCTCAAATGAACATATAAACTAATAATCAAATTATTATTAAAGCTGAAACCCAGCGTATTTTGCCATTCGGCAATAATCGTTTCGATATGCCCTATCGTCTTATTGGCATTGAGAATGGTCAGCGAATTAACCACATTATGCAACGAAAATTCGCGAACCATATTTTTATTAATTAACGCAATTTGTTTATCGTTAAGATAACCGCTTAATAACTGACTTAAATGCGCATACCCCTGCTCGCCAAGCAGCTCTTCAATCCCCACCCAGGGAACGCCCGCCAGCTGTGGGTCAATGGTGCCGACAACCGCAATCACTTCATACTGATTCAGCAACGAGGCCGCCATCCGGCTGTTTTTCAGGCGGGTATATTCACAGGCGATAATATTAATATCAAAGTCGGTCAACTGACTTTTTTCCATCAAATTTTTAAATTTAAACGCCGTCCCGATGCCAGTAATACAGGTCACCAGCAGCGCGCGCGCTTTTTTCTGCGCGGGCCAGAAGACATCCCAGCGCGACTGATTTAACGGGACGATCTCTTCGGCGATCTGTTCGATATTTTTTTGCAGCGCGATCTCACTGGCCACGTTCAGCGCCAGACGCGTCGTAACGTTATCGACCACCACCAGCGGGCCATGAATTACGCTCAAAAGCGCATCGGCGATCTCTTTGGTGTATCCCATATCGATCAGCACCATGACGCCTGCGCGGGTATCCGTATGCTGGAGATAATCGACAATGGCCCGGCTGACATCGCTAAACGCGACCTCCATCGGCATATCCATCGCATGATAAACCTTTTCGCCAATCAGACGGTTCGCCACGCCTGCAATGCTGCTGGCGGTCGAATAACCATGCGCGATGATCAGCGCTTTTACCTTACCGCCGCTGGTGGCGTCAATGGCATTACTGACGATGGCCGCTACGACCAGTCTGTCGAGCGTGTCGATCAACAAATCATATTTATTATTTACCACGTCCAGCAGTTTTTGCGCCACACGCTGCGCCAGCCCCGGCGCCTCCTCCAGCCAGCGCAGCATCACATGGCGAACCGATGGCGACGCCTCCACCGGCGTTAACGGCAGGCTGGTAAGGTAACGTCCGGTGAGATAAGCGAATTCCGCATTCAGTTCGAGATCGTAATGTGCAGCGATCGCTTTCCCGACATCTTCGATAAAACGCAGACGCTTGTCCTGACGAGCGCGAGGGCTCTCTTTATTCATTAAGGCATCGAGATATAACGTGAGATTTTGATAGACCAGCTTGTCAAACGTCCGTGCGGTAATATTCTCCTGCGCCAGCTCTTCGCACAGGCCGCAAATGTTTTCCGTCAACCGTAAATATTCCTGATGCTGACCGGAAACTCGCGGAAA
Organism: Salmonella sp. 741265055_HSA; assembly: GCF_046569525.1. Lineage (NCBI taxonomy): Bacteria > Pseudomonadati > Pseudomonadota > Gammaproteobacteria > Enterobacterales > Enterobacteriaceae > Salmonella > Salmonella sp. 741265055_HSA. The sequence goes on from NZ_JBKFSQ010000039.1 coordinate 35,692, forward strand.
AACGCCACCTTCGCGATAAATCATGACGCGTTCCGCCGTCTGCGGAACGGTAAAGGGCACCTCCATCAGCAGACGATCCGGCAATTGCCCGGCTTTTACCTCCAGTACCCCATCGTCACGCTGGCCGAAAGTCCAGGCGCTGGCGCAAATATTACGAATGAGATTTTCCAGGCCGCCGACATTCCCTTCCAGGGTCTCCTGCATCAGTTGGCTGATAATTTCACCATCCAGCGACAAATCGTGATGAAGACGCTGCGCCTCGCGACGGAAAAAATGGTGAATAAACGCCAGCCGCTCATACTGTCCGCGTTCAGCGATAGGCAGAATTTTGACAATGACCGGTATCCGGCGAATAAATGTCGCCAGAAAGTGCTTTTCCAGATCTTCGGTAGAGGCGAATATCAGGCGTACCGTGGCGCTGCGTTCATCGCTGCTTTCGCCTAAGCGACGCCAGGTGCCGTTATCCATAAAATGGAACAGTTTTTCCTGCCCTTCCGGCGGTAAACGGTGCACTTCATCGATAAACAATACGCCGCCATTACTGGTCTCAATTAACCCGGATACCGCTCTGTCTGCGCCGGTAAACGCACCTTTGGCATGACCAAATAATTTTGACGTCAGCAATTCCGGGTTATTAGCGTATTCGGCGCAGTTAAACACGGTAAAGGGCGCCTCCGGGGGCAAAATGCCCTGCTCGATGGCGTACTGCCAAAGCTGACGCGCCAAAAAACTTTTTCCTGTCCCCGTCGGGCCGCGCAGCAGCAAAGGCAAGCCCGCGCCGGGATAACTGATCGCCGCCTTACACTGACGCAGTGACTCCTGCAAGCTGCCCTGCGCGCCAATGAGCAGCTCCAGACTGTCCTGCCGCTCCGCGCACAGCGCCTGAATGGACGCGTAATCCCCCTGTCGAACCGCCAGCCGGTGGTGACGACGTAGCGCCTCGACGGGCAGGAACAGCACCGGGCGGCTATTCACTTTGACCACCCGCTGCTCACGATGCAAGTTATTAAGATGGTGACTAATAATGCTGCGTTTTTGCCTGAGACTGTCGGCAATCGCCATTGCGCTAAACCCGCCTAACGCGTCGGCTGTTAGTGAACATCCGGCCAGCCGTAGCTCCAACTGACGAAATATGGACTCTTTATTCATACCTGCGCCCCGCCAAAAACGTAAATTCCGCTTATACGATAATTTACAAACGGCGTCACAGGCTTCACCCACATTTTTGAAAATACTTACTTTTTATAAAACTTACCGTTGCACTTTCGGCTCATCGTGTCACGAACGAACGGGGTTGGCCCTCCCTGGCGTGTCATCAAAATCGGGCGCTAAACCCAACGTTATAACGGGTTTGATTGCCATCGCTTAACCCTGCCGTTTGCGCCAGCCCGGCGAAAGCGGACACCGTTGCCGACAGCGGAAAATCTGCGCCAATCGCGATATCAACCCAGTTTTTATCCTGCGCTTTTCCGTCGCGGCTAAACGTCAGCGCGGTCGATTTAAGGCCGCCGTTCGCCACATACGTATCATCGCCAAACTGACGGCGATAATTAATCTGCGCCCAGGAGTGAATGATGCTGTGGCGGAGATCCAGACGCCAACCCGCGCTACCCACCTGCGAATGGGCGTTTTGGTCGCCAAAACGCATTGATGTACTGGTATTGAGCTTCTCGCTATAACCATTAACGTGGCTGTAATCCCATGCATATTGCAGCATCGGTCCGGTCGTTAACCACGGCATCATGACAAAATCATAACCACTGGTTAACCTCGCGCCCCACAGCTGACCGTTGGTTTCGCCCTCTTCCACCCGTCTTAGCGCACCGAGCGTGATACTGCGTTGAATGTTACTGAATTTAGCGGACAGGTAGTGTAAATCGCTATCCAGCCACGCCTGACCGGCGCGTAAATGGCTGAATACGGCGGCCTGAAAACCGCGGGCATCATAACGATAATTATCGTCAGGATGTTGCTTATCCAGAGAACCGGCTATCAGCCCTCCCAGCAGTACCTGCTCGTTAAGCTGATAATCGACGCCAACCGTCAGATTATTATGATTACCGTTCCCGTCGGCCTCATTATTATCATAACGTTGATATCCCCCGCTGTATCCGCCGAACATGCCCAGTGAACCAACAGGATTTTCCCCCTGGCGAAGCTGCTGATAACGGCTGTCAAGCGTGGTACGACTGCCTTGCGCCATCGACTGAACGCTTTGGTTCAGGTATGTCGCCTGTACCGGCGCGGCAATGATCGACTGGATATATTGCGCAATGATGGTATGGACCTGCGGACCGGGATGTAAATGATCGGCAAACAGATAGTCCTGTGACGCATTAAATCCAGGCATTGCCGAGGAGCACGCCGAAGCGGATACGCCCGGCGGGCAGGCCATACCTACGGTATTTGTCAGACCAAACTCCTGCGGGTGGGCAAGAATTTCCTTAAAGAGGCCGTTGATATCGGCACGGGCTATATTGCCGCCGTGTTGCTCCAGCCCCTTCTCTTCCATCTGATTATAATAATCGGTCAGAGCTGACGCCTGCCCTGCCGCCTTTTCATAGCCCGCCAGCAGTTGCTCAACGAGCAGTTGCTGAATAAACGGATTGCTGCTTACCGTTGCAGCCGCCGCCAGCAACGCCTTGCGGATCGCCTGTTGCCGACTGGCGAGATCGGGCGTAGCGCCCTCCGCCAGCGCCTCTAACGCCGCTTTTAGCGCCGGGGGCGCCGCTGCGCCCAGCCCGGCGGTGATTACCGCCTCCAGAAGCATTGGCGTCGCACTAATATTCGGTACGTTTGGCACCACGACCAGCCCGGCGCCGGCATCCAGTAACAGCCCTACCTGCGCCGCCGCGTTAGTGGCGCTATTACCGGCTATTTGCTGTGCCATGGTTGGTTGCGCGATGGCCGCCGCCAGATCGTTTCCGCCAACCCAGTGAATATACAAACCGTTGTGGTCGGCTTTCCCCCCCGTTTTGGCAAGCCACTGCCGTACCTGATCCGCGGTATTATCCTGTGGGTTTAATTCCGGCGTCGCCGTCGCGCCGCCAGCGGCATAATTAGAACCGCCATTGCTGGAAGGGCTTAATGCCAGCCCAAATCGTTCGGCCAATTGTTCGTCGTAGAGCTTATTTTGACCACTATCCCAGGTCCAGCGACCGTTATTCCCGGTATCGCTAAGGCTATCGCCAATTACCGTAAGAGAGTCAAACGCACAGGCAGATAATGGCGCGGCCAGCGCCAACGAGAGTATGCCATATCTTAGCAGGGTACGCTTTTGGGTCATCCGATGTTCCTTAATGTTATTGTTGATAGGTACGACGATGCTAATCATTATCCGACAGAAACATTACAATCGTTTTAAGATCCTATCCCACCAGGCGTTATTGGCGCAGCCAGTTTGGACACGGACAGCGCGCAAA
>NZ_JBKFSQ010000040.1:0-38651 GCF_046569525.1 Salmonella sp. 741265055_HSA
GACATGCCGATGGGGACGGTGACGGTCAGCGGCCGGGCGACCGCGCCGTTAACGGTCAGCGTGCGGCGAGTGACCGGAAACTGCTGCTCGACCGCCCGGGCAATATTCAGCACCGTTTGCACGTTATTGACGACCACGCCGACGCTGGCAGGCAGCGCAGCCGGGGCGACCCGACGACCGGTTGCCATCCAGATAGTCAGCACCTCATCGCCCGCAGGATAAACATCCGGCAGGATATGCAGGCGGATACCGTCTGGCAGCAGTGGGGTGAGGGCGTCGATGGCCCGGCGGTATTTTTCTTTCAGGGCTATCACCCCTTCGCGTGCGCCGGTTGCCGTCATCGCGTACTGCACGCCGCGGACAAGACGCGCGGCCTGCTGCCACATCAGTTGCTGGTCAACTTTGAGCATCGGTTCACACTCGGCGGCGTTCACCAGAAAAATCTCTACCTGCGCCTGTAGTTTGACGTGAGCGGGAAAACCTGCGCCGCCCGCACCGACAACGCCCGCTACGCGAACGCGCTCGCGAATTTCATCAGCGCTATGAGACATTTCAACGACGTTGACGGCGGTACTCATAGCAGTTCCTCCAGCAGTTCCCGAATGGCTTCGGCATTGGCCGGGCGCGGGTTAGTGCGCAGCGTAACGTCCGCCAGCGCAGCCTGCACCATCGCCGGAATGCGTGCGGAAAAGTCGGATCTTCCTTCTTTAAGCGCAACGGCCAGTGAGGGAAGGGCACAGCGTTGCTTAAGCAGTTCGATTTGCTGAATCAGCGCATTGATCGCCGCAACGTCATTGGCTTCTGCCGGGCAAAAACCGCAGGCTTTGGCCAGCCGCGCGTAGCGTTTGGCGGCGCGCGGGTCACCCGCGTTAAAGCGGATCACCGTCGTGAGCAGCAGCGCATTGGCCAGCCCGTGCGGCAGATGAAACTGTCCGCCAAGCTGGTGGGCGATAGCGTGGTTAAGCCCCAGTCCCGCCTGGCTGAAGGCCATCCCGGCGAGCGTTGAGGCGTTATGCATTTTCCCGCGCGTCGCCACGCAGTCGCCTTTTTCCACCGCCGTGGGCAGATACTGGAACACCAGTTTGGCGGCTTTTTCCGCCAGCGCGTCGGTAAAGTCGCTGGCGTGCGGTGACACCCAGGCCTCCAGGGCGTGGGTCAGCACGTCCATACCGGTGTTGGCGGTAATCTGCGGCGGTACGCTGACCACCAGCTCCGGGTCAAGGATCGCCATATCCGGATACAGCGCATTGTTGAACAGCGGGTACTTGATGCCTTTATCCGGGTCGCTAATTACGCAGGCGCTGGTGACTTCCGAACCGGTGCCGCTGGTGGTCGGGATCGCCACGCAGGTTTCGATGTTGATCCCGCTCTGCTGGCTAAACCAGACAATCGCTTTCGCCGCGTCCATTGCCGAGCCGCCGCCAAAACCGATCACCACCTGCGGCTGCAGGGCCTGCATTTGCGCAATGCCCTGAACCACTGTGTGGATGGTGGGGTCCGGCGTTATCTCGCTAAATACGCTGATGCGGTTATCTGCGGGCAGCGCGTTACGCAGGGTATCCAGCAGCGGAGAGCGCGCCAGAAAACCATCGCAGATTATCCAGATGTGCTTATTGGTAAAGCGCTTGAGCACCGCCAGGCTGCCCTGACCGCTGTACAACCGCGTTTGTAGTGAGAAGGTATTCATCGCGACCTCAGTTAGCGAATAGAAAAGCCGTTGGTCAGCACGCAGCGCCGGGAGCGGGCAAAAGTACGCGCTGACGTGGTTCCTTCACCGGTTGGCGTGGCGATAGTGAAGGTGGTAAAGCCTTCGCCGCCGACGCCGATCCCGGCATAAGAGGGGCCGTTTTTGACGAATATCGAGGTTTGCAGGGTTCGGGCCGCGAGGTTCAGGCGCGACACGTTCTGCGAGTGCATAATGGCGGTGTGATGCAGCCCCTCTTCAACCTTCAGCGCCAGCGCCAGCGCGCTATCGAAATCGCTGACTTTCACCACCGGCAGCATCGGCATCAACTGTTCGCTGGTGACCCACGGATCGTCAGCGTTAACCAGCGCAATCAGCAGACGCGGCGCTTTTGCCGGGACAGCGATCCCGGCGGCTTCCAGCATGGCCGATGGGCTCTTGCCGACCAGTTTTTTATTCGCCTGGCCTTCAGGCAGGCAGACGGCGCGGAGTTTGTCGGTATCGGCAGGGCTTAGCAACAGCGCGCCGAAGGTTTGCATTTGCTGCACCAGACGCTCGGCGACGCTCTCCACTACGATCAGGCTCTTCTCGGCAATGCAGGGCAGGTTGTAATCGAATGACGCGCCGTTGATGATATCTTCCGCCGCTTTCACCAGGTCTGCCGTTTCATCGACGATGCAGGGCGGGTTACCCGCGCCAGCGCCAATCACCTTCTTACCGCTCTTCATGCCCATTGCCACAATGCCCGGGCCGCCGGTAATGGCCATTACTGCGATTCGCGGGTGGGCCATCATCTGCTGGGTCGCTTCGAAGGTGGGTTCAGCTACAGTCACCACCAGATTGCGGATGCCGCAGCAGCGGAAGGCAATCTCTTCAATTAGGCTAATCAGCTTCAGAGAGACCTTTTTCGCTCCCGGATGTGGGCTAAAGTAGACGCTGTTGCCCGCCGCCAACATGCTGATGCTGTTATTGATGATGGTTTCCGTCGGGTTGGTGCTTGGGGCGACCGAACCGATAACGCCAAACGGCGAGTATTCAAAGAGTACCATGCCGCCGTCACCGGTCAGCGCGGTGGTGGTGAGGTCTTCTACGCCCGGCGTGTTGTCCAGCGCAGCCTTGTTTTTGAGGAATTTATCTTCTTTGTTGCCCATTCCCGTTTCATTGGCGCTCTCCTCTGCCAGAGCAGCCAGCAGCGGCGTCAGCTCCTGACGCATCGCGCTGATAATGGCGCTGCGGGTTTTTAGCGGGCACTGCTGATAACGTAAGAACGCCTGGTGCGCGGCATCGATGGCCTCGCTCACGGACTGGAAAATCCCTTTGCCCTGAGGCTGGGCCGGCGTTTGCGCTGGCGTGGTTAATTGCTCGCTAAGAATGGTGCGAATCAGGGTTTCGAGTTCAGAAGTATTCATTGATGTGTTCCCACGTTAATAGCCGCGATGGCGGTCTGTGCTATGTCCATGTCCTGCTCAACGCTGCCGCCGCTGATGCCAAGACCCCCAATTAATATGCCGTCGCGCCATAGGGCGTAACCGCCGCCAAAGGTGACCACTTTTCCCTGTAAATGACTTTCCAGGCCATAAAGCGCGGCGCCCGGCTGAACGACATCGCTCAGCTCATGGGTCGCCGTTTTCATAGCAACAGCGGTCCATGCCTTTTTCGGCGCCAGTTCGCTGCTGACCAGCAGGGCGTCCGGCATCCGCCAGGTCACAGTTTCCGTGCCGTGCGCGTCAACGATGCTGACGACTACCGGAACCTGCAGTTGCTGCGCGCGTTCAACGGCGGCGCGGGTGAGCTGGTGCAGATCGTGGAATGAGAGGGCCACGGGCGTTGTCTCCTTGCTGCGGGTCGGCTGGCTGGCAGCCAGATAGCGCTTGCTAACTTCACGGATGATGTTGGCCTGGTGCGCATCGCTATCTTCCGCGCGGGCCAGGGCGTACAGGCAGTCCGATAAGCGGTTGATGTAGCGCATCAGCACCTGGCGTACGTTGACTTCAGTTGCCAGTTCAACCAGACGGCGTTCGGCGCGGCGCGCCAGCGTGCGGGCAAAATGTAAGCGGCTCGCGGCTTCGCAGCGTCCGGGTAAAATAAAGCTGTGCAGCGGTTCGACGCGGGCCATTGCCCGATCGATAGCGGCTTCCAGGGCCGAAATCTCTTCGCTGCTGATGTAGCGCTGTTTGGGCGACGGCTGCTCGCTGTCGCTGGCCAGCTCTGCGCTAAACCAAAAAAGTTGCTGCTGGATGGCCTCGAGTAAGGTGCGGTGATTTTCATCCGCAGCGGCGCAGGCGCACAGGCTCAGCGCGGCGTTCAGCTCATCCAGCGTGCCGTAGGCTTCAACCCGCGGGTGGGTTTTGCTCACCCGCTGGCCGGTAAACAGTGATGTGGTGCCAGCGTCACCTGTTCGGGTATAAATCGCCATAACCGCCCCTTAACGCGAAAGCGTATCTACAATGCCGACAACGGCGAGGTCGATGGCCTCATTTGGCCCGGAAAAAACGTGCCTGGCGCTGGAGCCGCCGCTGAGCAAAACCAGTTCGCCGACGCCCGCGCCGACGGAGTCCACGGCCACTTCATCGCCGGAGGTAGGCGAGGCGGGGAGTTCGCCATCGGCGCTGACCCGACGCACCAGCAGCAGCTTTTTCCCAATCAAAGAAGGTGATTTTTGCGTGGAGACAACCGCGCCCGTGACTCGTGCCAGATGCATGATTTACTCCTGCTTAATTAATTGAATATTCCGCGCATTGGCCGCGTCACACGCCATGGCGGTCACGATGCATTTGCGGTGGACAACCACTCGCCCCCGGCTTAGCAGCGCGACATCGCGATAGCTCAGTACCGAACCCGCATGCAGAACCAGCAGCAGTCCGTGCTCGTCGGTGAATACCAGCGGCAGACGAGCCAGTTTTTTTACCGGGATAACCGGCAGCAACTGGCTGTGCAGGCTGAGCTGTATGCGGATGCCAAACGCCAGCGCGTCGTGAATTTTCCGGGCTGCGGCATCGTCGGTTTCTGCATCCGCAAGCTGACCGAGCAGCGGCAGGTCGACGAGCAGGATGCGCAGCGACGCGTGCTGACAGAACAGTGCTGGACAGTCGGCATCGCGAAGTTGCGTAACGCTCAGCGTCGCCGTGCTCTGGGCACGGCGCTGCAGCCGGGAGACAATCTCCTCGACAATGCGCTGCAGAGTTTCGCCGTTCATCGCGGGCCTACCAGCCGGGCAAAGGCCTGCGGGTTATCGGCACCAGCGGCGTTGGCTTCATCGGTATCAATGTGCATTTCGAGGCGCATGTCCGGTGAAACGCGAATCGCCACGTTGTTGAGAATCAGCCCGCGATCGTCGCCTTCAATCGCCACTGAAACCATATCGCCGTGGGAAACCCGCAGGATCAGCGCATCAAGCGGCGACATATGGATATGCCGCTGCGCGACGATAACCCCGGAAGGCAGCTCCAGTTCGGCAAAGGGGCTGACCAGGCGGATGCCCGGCGTCCCCTTCAGGTTGCCGGACATTCTCAGCGGCGCGGCAATCCCCAGCGTTCTCGCATCGGTACGCGAAATTTCCACCTGGCTTACCGAGCGCAGCGGACCGAGCAGGCGCACATTTTTGAGCTGCCCTTTCGGTCCCACCAGAGTGACGGTTTGCTCCGCGGCGTATTGTCCCGGCTGCAGCAGCGCTTTTTTCTCGCTGATGGGATGGCCGGGAAACAGCCGCTCATAATCCTGTGCGGACAGGTGGATATGACGGTTTGAGACGCCCAGCGGGATAGGCCGCTGGCGCATCTCATCAAGAACTTTACTGACCGTTGATTGCAGAAGCTCTTTATCCATTACGCTTCACCTCGCTTACCGGGATGAATGCAAAGCGTGCGAGGTTCGCCCTTCTGGCGAGGACATTTTGGATCCAGACACAGGTTGCAACTGACCAGTTCTGATTCCTGCGGGGCCTCTTCTGCTGGCGCTTCAGAAACGACATCAGCTATCTCTGACTCTTCAGGCTCAGGTTCAATGACGGAGGGTGGGGGCGTCTCTGCGAGCAGGATCCCTTCTCCGGGCCTGGCGATAACCTTGTGGGCCACCAGGCCATTCCGCTGTTCAGCGAAATGCGCACCGGTGGTGATAGCCGCCTGAACGGAGGCCACATCACCGGTAATTTTAATCACCATCCAGCCTGAACCATTGGTCTTTTCGAGGGCGAGCAGCGTGATAGAAGCGGATTTCGCCATGATATCGGCGCAGCTGATAGCCAGTGCCAGACCACAAACTTCAAGTAATCCCAGTGATTGCTTCATGCGGTGCTCCTTATTTGCCATCGATTAGGCTGATTTCGGTAAAATGGCCTCAACATCGCTGTGCGGACGCGGGATAACGTGGCAGGATTTCACTTCACCCACGACGCTTGCCGCCGCGCTGCCTGCATCTACGGCTGCTTTAACCGCGCCGACATCGCCGCGAACCATGACGGTAACCAGGCCAGAACCAATTTTTTCGTAGCCCACCAGCTGTACGTTGGCGGATTTAACCATTGCGTCGGCGGCTTCAATGGCGCCGACCAGCCCTTTTGTTTCAACCAGTCCCAGTGCGTTATTCATACTGCCGTTCTCCTGTGATTAAGCATGGAGATCCCGAAAAGGGATCCCTTTGACCAGCCGTGCCGCGTTATTACCGGTGTTGCGTTGGGCCTGACTGTCCTGATGATGCATCAGCGTAAAAAGCGGCGCGGATGCGGGTAAATTCTTGTAGTGCACGACCAGCGTGCGCCGATCGCAGGCAATGCCGACCAGCAGCGGCGAGCTGCGCGCCGCCTGCCAGGCGCTGTCAACGACGTCTCCAACTGGGTGATGTTGAACCAGAAAAGGGATGCCTTCCTCTTCGATACCCAGCAGCACTTCGTGCCAGAGGCTGGCGCAGTCGTTGATAACGGTAATGACGATGGCCGGGGCGCTGTGATTACTGTCCATATGCAAATTCCTTGTGCCAGGAGAGAATCAGGCCGGTGGCTACCGCGTTTCTTGGGCCTTCGCTACCGCGAATATTTCCTCGCCCGGCGACCAGGCGGTAGTGCGCCAGCGCATCGGTGACCAGTTGCGGAACTTCGAAATCCAGCGACGAGCCGCCGACCAGCACCACGAACGGAATATCGCGAATGTTGCCGGTTGGACTGACCTGGCGCAGCGCGCGCAGGGCGTTGGTGACAAAGACGCGTTCTTTAGCACTGCGGCGAATGGCGCGCACTTTTTCCAGCGCTAAGTCGCCGGGAAGCGGCACCAGTTCGTCCGGTTTCACCACGCAGACGCGGGCGAACACGGCGGGAGGCAGCGGCGTCGGGAAGAACTGGACGCTGCCGTCCTCGTGGCGTAAGTGGAACAGGCTTTCGACCTTAGCCAGCGGGTATTTTTTGATCTCTTCCGCCAGATAGCGGTCTTCCAGCCCCAGTTCGCGGGCAATAATCATCGTCACCATGTCGCCAGCTCCGGCGAGGTGAGTGGCGATAATTTCGCCTTTAGGGTTAATGATGGAGGCATCGGTAGAGCCCGCGCCGAGGTCAAGGATCGCCAGCGGTCGGGTGGTACCTGGCGTGGTCAGCGCGCCCAGAATGGCGGCTTCAGCCTCAGCGCCGCCGATCTGCACGTCGATATTAAGCTTCTGTTCGATTTCGCGGGCAATCATTGCCATTTGCAGACGGTCTGATTTCACCATCGAGGCGATGCCGACGGCCTGCTCCAGCGAGAACTCCCCGGCCAGCCCGCCGGTGACGCTCACCGGAACTGAGGTGTCAACGGCCAGAAGATCCTGAATGAAAATCTCGCTGCTGGGCTTATTGGTTAGCTCGGCCATGGTCTGGCGTACGTGCTCCAGCATGCCGCCGATATTGGTCCCGGCCTCGCCGGTGACGTTGTCGAGCTTGCCGCAGCCGTCCACCGCTTTCATGATAGCTTCGGCACCGGCGGCAACATCCACGCGCACGGTACGACCCTGAGCCTGCAGCTCCAGGTTACCGGCGGGTATTGCGCGCGCTTTGACGTCGCCGGATGGCGTTTTAACCACCACGGCGGAACGGTTGCCGATCAGCGCGCGCGCCATCGGGACGATGTTTTTTGTCTCATCGGCGTTGAGATTAAATACGGTGGCGATACCGTAAGGGTTAGAGAGGGTTTCGATAACCTTCCCCGGCACGGCGACTTCAATCGCCGCCAGCATCCCCAGCGGAATGCGGTCGATGTACAGAACTTCATCGACAATCGGTAGCGATTTTTCCAGCCGGTTGCTGACCAGTACGCCATCGTCGCGCTGCAAAATGACGCCGGTAATCTGGTATCCGGCGCGCATTGAGGCGTTGATAACATTGGCGATATCGGCAAAATCAAAGGCTGACGATACCACCAGAATATAGGACGAGTCCGCCGGGCGGGTTAACAGCTCCTCCGGCGTAATCGTGATACCCACACCAAGGCCTACTCCGCCCGGCGTTTTTGGGTTATGGCCAATCATTGTCGATTCGGTGATGATGGTTTCGGTAATGGTTTCCATCGCCACATCGCCAATCACCGGCGTGGCTTCGTTAATGCGGATGAGCGAAATATCGCTGACATTGATCCCCGCGCGCTTTGCGACGAGGGCGAGCGCTTCCTGAATGCCGAACACGTTACGCAACGTGCCTTTGATCCCGGTGGTTTCCGCCAGCGCGCTGTGCGTAATCGTCAGTGCGCCAGTCTCATCTTGCCGCGCCAGTGCGACTTCCGTTGATGAGTTACCGATGTCAATGCCAGCTATATATCGCATTGTCTACCCCTAAAGCTAATCGTCGCCTTTGAGTTTTTTACGCTCAACGTACAGCCCTGCCGCTTCACGAACGAAAGCTGCGCAAATCTTTGCCTGATAACGGTTTTCGAGATCGTCGGCGATAGCGAGCAGCTCTTCTTTCGTTGAACGATACGGACGAAGGGCGTTGTAGATTTCAAGAATGCGATCGTCCGGTACCGCGGTCAGTTCGGCGGCGCGTTCGAAGTTCATCGCCAGCCGGTCGCGGCCCGCATCTTTGGCGATAGACGCCTGTAAGCGCAGGGTTTCCGGGGTAATACGCATATCCTGAGCGGTGACTTTATTGCTCAGCACGTTTTCCAGCGTAAAGTCGTCCAGCGTTTTATTGGTGGCGGTTTTCACCCATTCCGGGTGTTTGTTCGCCAGCGGGTAGTCGCTGACCTTTGCGCTGCGGGACGTGCCGCCTGCCGCAGGAGCCGCTGCTGGCGCATCGCCCTGCAAGCTGTTCATGCGGCTCAATACGTCCCGGACCATCGATTCAATTGCGTCGGTATTCATGGAGTTATCCTTTATCAAAGCGCCACGCGCAGTTCCTGCGGGTTTTTGCCCGTCACGACGTACTTGGTCTCTTTAATGTGCAAAATGGCCGACTTTGCCTGGTACTTCGGGCGTGCCATCTGGTCATTGAGCGTAGGGACCGGCTGCGGTGATTCGCGTTTCGCATAGCGGGCGGCGTTTTTACCAATCTGACGGTAGGTTTCCAGCGTCAGCAGCGGCGCCTGCGGGAACAGCTCCAGGTTAGAGAGCGGCGGTAGCCCCTGCTGGTGGATAACCGTAGTACCTTTCGACTGGATGCCGATGGAGATGCCGGAGCCACTCAGGCGGTTACCTTCCACGGCGACGAACGCCACGTCGGAAGATTTAAAGCAGCGAATCACGCGCGCCTTGATGCCTTCTTCTTCAATACCGGCAATGACTTCGCGCAGAATGCTCTTATGCGGTAAGCCGACGATATTGACGGTTTGCGCCAGGCCAAATGCCGGGCCGACGGCGATAATGACTTCGTCCTGCTGAGTACTCTGGCGCGCTTCGCCCACTTCGGTCAGAAAGCCGTCGCCCGCAGGCGCAGCGGTTTGTGGTGCAGCGGAGGCCGCAGGCGCATTAAACGAGACGGGTTTATCGCTGCCCTTCATATCGCGGAGCACGTCTTCAATTATCTGGCGCAGCAATTTTTCATTAATTTCCATTTCTCACCCCTTAATCAATCTCGTTGGGATCAAGAGCGCCAGGGATGTTTTTAATCTCTTCCCAGCGTTCTCCCTGCAGGCGATAACCTGTTGCCGGACCGGCATAGTCATTGACGTCATTAACCGCAGAGAGCACTTGTCCGTCGCCGACGATAATGGCGGAGGTGTGCAAATAGTCGCCGGTTAGCTTGGCTTTCTGGATGTTGAGCATGTCCTGGGCCACGTCGGTAAACCCGCCCTGCGCCAGCGCTTTCACCACTTCCAGACCGTTGCGGTTTTTATTGATGATTTCCTGGGCGAACTTGATGTCTTCGACGATGTTACGCTCCGGCATATCTTTCGAACCGTGGGCATAGGTCGCAGCTTCAACTTCTTCATCGGTAATCGGCGGTAGTCCCATTCCGGCAAACACGGCCTGCAGCGCGCGGGCGGCTTTGTTACGGATGGCGATAACGTCCTCTTCGCGAACCGGGCGCAGACCGCCGTCCACTTTCAGGTCACGCTGGATAACGTTGTAGTCGTCAAAATCTTCCGCATCTTCGTTGGAACCGGCGAACATGTTGTCGTAGTTCGGCACCGCGGAATAACCAGAGGAGATAAAGTCGGTACCCGGCAGGAACTGCATCAGCAGGCGCGCGGTACGACGCATATCGGAGTGGGTGAAGGTCTGGTCGTTACTGGAGGCGCATTCCAGATCCAGTGACGAGCAGATCAGGTTTTCCGCCAGCACGGCACGAATGCCTGACGGCACGGCAGACGGTACGCCGATGCAGCTTACGGAGCCGTTTTGCAGTCCCTGAACGCCCGCGGCTTTGGTGATATAGATGCAGCGCGCTTCCAGATACAGCATGGATTTGCCTTCGGCATAGCCCATCTGCACTTCGGATCCGGAGCCGGAGGTGAAGCGCATTTTCAGGCCGCGAGAGGCGTAGGAAGAGGCTAAGAAGCCCTTCGACCATGGGGTATCGTCACCGTCGGTGAAGACCGGCTCGGTGCCGTAAACGGAGATGGTTTCGGCGTAGCAGGTGTGGCCCAGCATGCCGAGCTTCAGCTCGGTGGCTTCTTCCAGGGAGCACTGCGTCAGTACGCCCGGACGACCAACCTGAGAGCCGACCAACAGCGCGATGGCGTTGAACGGCGCGTAGCGTGCTACCGCAACCGTGGTTTCTTGTTCGTCAAACCCGCGCCATGCGCCTTCGGCGGCGTCGGCGGCGATTTGCACCGGGTTATCCTTGACGTTGGTGACGTGTGCCTGCTGAGACGGCGTGCGGCGAGCGCGCATTTTCTGCATCGACATCATCATTTCGACGACGTTCATATGCGAAACCACTTCAACAATTTTCGCTGGGGTCATCGCGGTGGTTAGCGGGACGATTTCGCTGCGCTTGACGTTCGGATCGCAGAGCATGTTAGCCAGCTTGACCGAATCCATCGCCATCACTTCTTCGGCGCGGTTCAGGTTGATGCCGTAACGAGCGATAAAGTGGTCGATCAGGTCGAATTCGCTAACCGGTTTTCCGTCCAGCTCGGTTACCGCGCCGTTAACGATTTTTATCGACGGTTTTGGGTCGTTCGGGCTTTCCATCGCGATAAAGCCTTCTTCGATCCACTCCTTAACGAAGCCGTCCTGATTCACAGGGCGTTTCGCCAGTGCTTCAAATCTTTTCGATCTCATGAATCAGCCTCGTGGGTATCAGATGTAGGACGGGCGATCGTTTTTCGGTTCAGAACCGAGGGTCGCAAGGACGGTTTTGCCGATTTCGCGGGCGGAGGTCACCGCCTGACGGACCGCGCCGGAGTCGCCGGAAATCACCAGAATGGCTTCGTTACTAAAGCTGGTGCCGTGCGCCGGAGAGCTGTACGCCACGACTTCAACGTTGGCTGACTTCAGCGCGGTATCGGCCATCAGTACGCCGACGGAAGCCGGAGCGCCGACGATGACGCCGCAGGCACGGCCAATCGGCGCGCCGAACGCTTTTTCCAGCGCGTAGCTGGCGCGAGCGGTGTACTGCAGTTCGATATGTCCGGCTTCGTTGCCGTAAACATCACCGAAGGTGCGGTCCAGTTCTTTCAGCGCGACTTCGATACCGCGCTTGACGTCGGACACGTCGTTGCCGCCTAAAATAATCAGCGAACCGTGGCCCGCGCCGCCTTTGGTATCGCGCGGCAACTCAATGCTGACTACTTCGGTATTGGTGGCTTTCACCGCTTCGTCCGCCGCCATAATGTGCGGGCCTGCGCCGGTGCGGGCGCCGAGAATGCCGATGGAGCGATAGCGCTTCTCAAGCTTCATCGCATCCAGCAGGGCGGTATCGACGTTAGCGATAACCAGGCCAAGGGTGTCGCCAATGGCGGTCCCGACAAATTCCGTTAAACTGCAGCTTTTTTCTGCCATAGCCGTCTCTCGTATAGGTTGGGGTTGACCAGGGATGGCCTGTTGTTCCGGCGTTGCCACACGGGCAATCACCTGCGCCATGATCTGTTCCACCAGCTCATTGCTGCTCATTGGCTAATTCCCTTCGGTAAGATTTTTTCTACATCGGTGTGAGGGCGTGGGATGACGTGTACGGCTTTCACTTCACCCACGTTGCGTGCGGCTGCGGCACCTGCATCGGTGGCCGCTTTGACCGCGCCAACATCGCCGCGCACAATGACGGTTACCAGCCCGGAGCCAATCTTTTCATAGCCCACTAACATCACATTGGCTGACTTAACCATTGCATCAGCGGCCTCTATGGCTGCGGTTAAGCCTTTGGTTTCTACCATTCCTAGTGCTTCTTGTTGCATAAAGACCTCGCATGGAGTGTTCCGATAGTGGGGACTATAAGAAGATGCGAGGAAAAAGAATGGCTGACTTGCTATTGAATATCAGAAAATAATGGGAAAGCAATGTGACTAAATTGCTTTTTGTTTTTATAACTCATTGATTATTAAAATTTAATTTATTGTCATTTATATGATTATTTTGTTTTTAATATTTCATTTTTACATTTTTGTTAGTGACGGGGGTATTTTTATTTGATATGGCGAAAGACGCAAAATGTGATGCTTATTCGAAATTGATAAGTTGGCTTGTGCAATATTTTATTATTTCCACAGGCGTATTTTATAGCTCAAATTTCCCGTGTGATGGGCTGATAAAAATATCGGAAAAGCAAAATTTTGCTATCGCAACACGATTTTTCCGGAAGGCAGGCCCGCAGGTTGCCAACAATTTACAGGCGGTACTTTTTATAGTGAGGTTAGCTGTACTCTACCGCCAGCCGAAACTTGCGCTGGCCAGGACACGAACTTTGCTCAGAAGGTGTCACATGAATGATTCTCTAAAGGCGCAATGTGGTGCGGAATTTTTAGGCACCGGACTCTTTTTGTTTTTTGGTATCGGTTGTTTGAGCGCGCTCAAAGTCGCAGGCGCCAGCCTCGGATTATGGGAGATTTGCATTATTTGGGGGCTTGGGATTTCACTGGCCGTTTACCTTACGGCCGGGATCTCAGGTGGACATCTTAACCCTGCGGTGACGATTGCGCTGTGGCTGTTTGCCTGCTTCCCCAAACAGAAAGTATTGCCTTATATTATTGCCCAGTTTGCCGGCGCTTTCGGTGGCGCTCTGCTGGCGTATGTGCTTTATAGTAGCCTTTTTACTGAATTTGAGACTGCGCATCATATGGTGCGCGGTAGCGTCGAAAGTTTGCAATTAGCCAGTATTTTCAGTACCTATCCGGCCGCAGCGCTAAATGTATGGCAGGCTGCGTTGGTGGAAGTGATCATTACGTCGATTCTGATGGGCATGATCATGGCATTGACGGATGATGGCAATGGCATTCCTAAAGGGCCGCTTGCGCCTTTGCTTATTGGGATACTGGTTGCCGTTATCGGCGCGTCTACTGGACCCCTTACCGGTTTTGCAATGAACCCGGCGCGTGATTTCGGTCCCAAACTGTTCACATGGTTAGCGGGGTGGGGGAACATGGCGATGAGCGGTGGGCGAGAGATCCCTTATTTTATCGTGCCGATTGTCGCGCCTGTTATCGGCGCCTGTGCCGGAGCAGCCATATATCGCTATTTTATTGGTAAGAATTTACCTTGTAACCGCTGTGAACTGTAAGAAAATGCGAACCAGATTCACAGCAATGATGTATCGTAAAAACAGGTGAGATAATTTCGTGATCTGCTTTCACGAACTGATCAAAACGTCTCCCAGCAATGGGAGACTTTTGATATTGTCATTGTACTTTTTATCAGGGCCAGGATAATGCTAATAAAAAGTGAATGTAAATAATGTGTTTTGTTTATAACAATAAATTAACTGAGGGGTTTTATCATGATTTCTGCGAGCGCTCTGAACTCAGAACTCATTAATAAAATCGCACAGGATTTTGCACAAGCCACCGGTCTGGCGGTTGTGGTTGTCAATATTCATGGTGATGAAATATCTGAGCTATTCAATTTCACGCCGTTTTGTCAGTTGATGCGGCAACATCCCCAACATAGTACACGTTGTCGTATGAGCGATCGCTGCGGGGGGCTGGAGGCATCGAAGTCCGACCAACCCTGTATTTATCGTTGTCATGCCGGACTAACGGATTTTTCTATTCCGCTGGTAATCGCAGGGCATTTAGTTGGCTTTGTTTTATGCGGGCAGGTTCGATTAAGTAATGACGTGGGGCTGGTAGATATTCTTAATGTCGACGATCGCTGGCAGGCTGACCCTGAGCTCTTGAATGAATTTCGGAATGTGCCAGAAATGGACTATTCACGCGTTATCGCTTCCGCCGATCTTCTTAAACTGATTGTTGAGAATTGCCTGAAAAAACAGCTCAATTTCGTGGTTATCAAAGACAATCCCCAGCAATCGGAGGCGAATAAAGCCGCTCGTGGTCCCACTCCGCATGACAGTAAAATGAAAAAAGCGCTTCGCTATATTGATGCGCATTTGTCCGACGATCTTCGTCTTGAGGATGTCGCCTCACATGTCTATCTCAGCCCCTATTACTTCAGTAAGCTATTCAAAAAATATCAGGGAATCGGATTTAATGCGTGGGTGAATCGGCAGAGAATGGTTAGCGCCAGAGAATTGCTTTGCCATAGTGACTGGAGTATTGCCAGTATTGCGCGTAATTTAGGCTTTTCGCAAACCAGCTATTTTTGCAAAGTCTTCCGCCAGACCTATCAGGTTACGCCGCAGGCTTATCGCCAGCAGATAAATGAGAACTCTCATCCTCCATCGATATAAATAGCAATATTTTGCTATTGCCGATTTTTGATAGTGTTTTGTATCTTAATCATTTCAGAAAGAAAATTTATCTGGTGTAACAATAAATTGTCATAGCGCAACAAAATAATAAAATTTAGGGCATAAACTGCACCAGTTTTTATTTTTGTGATGAAGTACAGTGTCAGGAAAGATAAGTTTTATTACGCTTTGTCGATACGTTTTATCGTCAATATACCGGTAAGGATGAGTAGATTAACGTCAGATGAGCAACCGTTCAGGCTATTGCTCACAGAAATGTAAAACGTAGTACATTATTAATTGCCGTTATGGGTGTGCCGTACAGCCATAACGTAAACCAACAGGTTTGCCACATTTGTGGTAGGGAAGGGGGTGAAAATCCCCCGCAGCCCCCGCTGCTGTGATGCTGACGACCCCGTAAAGACCACTGATCGCAAGATTGGGAAGGACGGGCGAGGAGGACGCTAAGCCAGAAGACCTGCCTGTCGGTGATAACCAACAACTTCGGTGGGAAGTGGGTTGCGAAGACGCGTACAGTCGAAAGACTGAACATGCGCGTACCTGTATACCCCTACCACCCTGAACAGGATCAGGGTAATGGCGGCAAGGCATCACGCATTTATTCTTGCAGGCACAGGAAGCGGTTGCGGCAAAACCACGGTGACGCTTGGTTTGTTGAGGCTGCTGCAAAAACGCGCGCTGCGCGTACAGCCGTTTAAAGTTGGGCCAGATTACCTTGATACCGGCTGGCATACCGCTATCTGTGGCGTGGCGTCCCGTAATCTTGACAGTTTCATGCTTCCTCCTCCTGTTCTCAACGCCTTATTTTGCGAACAAATGCGGCAGGCGGATATCGCTGTCATTGAAGGCGTCATGGGGCTGTATGACGGCTATGGCGTCGACCCCAATTATTGCAGCACTGCCGCAATGGCGAAACAGCTTGGTTGCCCGATCATCCTACTGGTGGACGGCAAGGCTGTTTCAACGTCGCTTGCGGCTACCGTTATGGGATTTCAGCACTTAGACCCGACCCTCAACCTCGCGGGCGTGATTGTGAATCGCGTCGCTAGCGACGCCCACTATCAGCTCCTCAAAAATGCCATTGAGCATTATTGCTCACTGCCGGTACTGGGGTATGTCCCTCCTTGCGACGGCGTCGCATTACCTGAACGCCACCTGGGGTTGATTACTGCCAGAGAATCCCTCGTCAATCAGCAATCATGGCATGATTTTGCCGCCACGCTGGAACAAACAGTGGATGTGGATGCGCTACTCTCGCTGAGCGTGTTATCAGCGCTTCCGACGGGAATGTGGCCTGAGCGCCCCGATAACACAGCGGGGGCAGGGCTGACGCTTGCTCTGGCGGATGATGAGGCCTTTAACTTTTATTATCCCGATAACATCGATTTGCTGGAGCGTGCCGGCGTTAACATTGTACGTTTTAGCCCACTGCATGACCGCGCATTGCCTGATTGCCAGATGATCTGGCTGGGCGGTGGATATCCTGAATTATACGCCGCAGAGCTGGCGGCAAATACGGCGATGTTAAAACATTTGCGGGCGGCGCATCAGCGCGGCGTGGCGATTTACGCGGAGTGTGGCGGTCTGATGTATTTGGGGAGCACTCTGGAGGATAGCGGTGGGGAAATTCATCAGATGGCGAATATTATCCCCGGTCACAGCAAAATGGGTAAGCGACTTACCCGCTTTGGCTACTGTGAGGCGCAGGCTATGCAGCCAACGCTATTGGCGGTGCCTGGCGAGATAGTGCGCGGCCATGAATTTCACTACTCAGATTTTATTCCCGAAACCCCCGCCGTTATGGCCTGTCGTAAGGTTCGCGATGGCCGCGTGTTACAGGAATGGACTGGCGGCTGGCAGACAGGCAACACGTTTGCCAGCTATCTGCACGTCCATTTCGCCCAGCGTCCGGAAATGTTGCAGCACTGGCTGGCGGCGGCGAGGCGCGTATTATGACGATTCTTGCCTGGTGTATCGCCTGGGTGCTGGATTTTATCATCGGCGACCCTCAACACTGGCCCCATCCGGTACGCTGGATAGGTCGTTTAATCACGTTTGTGCAGCGTATTGTGCGTCGCTATTGTCCCGGCGATAAAGCGCTGCGGATTGGCGGCGGCGTAATGTGGGTTGTGGTTGTCGGGGCGACCTGGGGCGTGGCATGGGGCGTACTGGCGCTGGCGCAGCGGATTCACCCCTGGTTTGGCTGGAGCGTCGAAGTCTGGATGATCTTTACCACGCTGGCCGGACGCTCTCTGGCCCGCGCCGCGCAGGAGGTTGAACGACCGTTGCGGGAGAACGACCTTGCGGAAAGCCGAATAAAACTCTCCTGGATCGTCGGGCGCGATACGTCGCAACTTCAGCCAGCGCAGATCAATCGCGCCGTGGTGGAAACGGTTGCAGAAAACACCGTTGACGGCATTATCGCGCCGCTCTTTTTCCTCTTTCTCGGCGGCGCGCCGCTGGCGATGGCCTACAAAGCCGTCAATACCCTGGATTCAATGGTGGGCTACAAACATGAAAAATACCGGGCGATTGGTATGGTCAGCGCCCGTATGGACGACGTAGCGAACTATCTTCCCGCCCGCCTGAGCTGGCTGTTGCTGGGCATTGCGGCAGGACTGTGTCGCCTGAGTGGTTGGCGTGCGCTGCGTATTGGCTGGCGTGACCGTTATAACCACAGTAGCCCAAATTGCGCCTGGTCGGAAGCGTGTGTGGCCGGCGCCTTAGGTATCCAGCTCGGTGGCCCAAATAACTACTTTGGCGAGCGTGTGGACAAGCCCTGGATCGGCGACGCGCAGCGCGATATTTCCGTGGACGATATTTCCCGAACGATTCGATTAATGTGGGTCGCTTCAACCCTGGCGCTGGCGCTGTTTATTGTAGCGCGGTGCGGGTTATCTGGCGTGGCCTGAGGACGACAGTATGCATTATATCCAGCAGCCCCAAACCATTGAGGCCAACAGTTTCACCATTATTAGCGACATTATTCGCGAAACGCGTCCTGATTACCGTTTCGCCAGTCCGCTCCATGAGGCCATTATCAAGCGGGTTATTCATACCACCGCCGATTTCGACTGGCTGGACATTTTGTGGTTCTCTGCCGATGCGCTGGAGCAGCTTTGTGATGCGCTACGCCATCCGTGCATTATTTATACCGATACCACGATGGCGCTGTCCGGCATTAATAAAAGATTACTGGCGACGTTTGGCGGCGAGTGTCGCTGTTATATCAGCGATCCGCGCGTGGTGCGCGCCGCAAAAACGCAGGGGATTACCCGTTCAATGGCCGCCGTCGATATCGCTATCGCCGAGGAGGAGAAAAACAAACTCTTTGTTTTCGGTAATGCGCCGACGGCCCTGTTCCGTTTGCTTGAACATAACGTGAAGGTGAGCGGCGTGGTGGGCGTACCGGTAGGCTTTGTCGGCGCGGCGGAGTCCAAAGAGGCGCTCACCCATAGCCATTTCCCCGCGGTTGCCGCGTTAGGGCGGAAAGGCGGCAGTAACGTGGCTGCCGCTATCGTCAATGCGCTGCTCTATCACCTCCGGGAGGCCTGATGAGCGAGCTTTCTTTTGACGCGCCGGTCTGGCACCACGGTAAAGCGTTACGTAAAGGATATACCACTGGTTCCTGCGCGACGGCGGCGGCAAAAGTCGCCGCGCTGATGGTATTGCGTCAACATCTGATTCATCAGGTCTCCATCGTCACGCCGTCGGGCGTCACGCTATGCCTGAACGTGGAGTCGCCGCACATTGAAGGCCAGCAGGCGATAGCCGCAATTCGTAAAGATGGCGGCGATGACGTGGATGCCACGCACGGAATGCTGATTTTTGCCCGCGTTACGCTCAACGACAGCGGTGAGATTACGCTTACTGGCGGCGAAGGTATTGGTACGGTAACGCGTAAAGGGATTGGACTACCGCTCGGGAGCGCCGCCATCAATCGTACGCCACGCCATACCATTGAGTCTGCGGTGCGCGAAGCGATAGGCCCGGCGCGTGGGGCCGATGTGGATATTTTTGCCCCGGAAGGCGAAGTGCGGGCGCAAAAAACGTATAACTCGCGGCTTGGCATTCTTGGCGGCATTTCCATTATTGGCACTACCGGCATTGTGACGCCGATGTCGGAAGAAAGCTGGAAACGCTCGCTATCGCTGGAGCTGGAGATCAAACGGGCGTCAGGATTAACGCGGGTGATACTCGTGCCGGGCAACCACGGCGAACGGTTTGTTCGCGAACAAATGGGCGTCGACACACAGGCGGTCGTCACCATGAGCAATTTTGTCGGCTACATGATTGAAGAGGCGGTACGGCTGGGATTTTGCCAGATAGTGCTGGTGGGGCATCCTGGAAAATTGATCAAAATCGCCGCCGGGATCTTTCATACCCATAGCCATATTGCTGATGCGCGCATGGAAACGCTGGTCGCGCATTTAGCTTTACTGGGCGCGCCGCTGGAGTTACTCACCCTGGTTGGCGATTGCGATACCACCGAAGCGGCAATGGAGCACATTGAAGCATATGGCTTCGGGCATATCTATAACCATCTTGCCAGGCGTATTTGTTTACGAGTCATGCAGATGTTGCGTTTTACCAAAACGCCGCCTGTCTGCGACGCCATCCTGTTTTCTTTTGATAACCATATTCTCGGCAGTAATCGTCCCGTCGACGAGATTGCTAAGGAGCTGCAATGCTAACGGTCGTGGGAATGGGGCCCGCCGGACAGCATTTGATGACGCCTGCGGCGCTGGAAGCGATAGACCACGCCGATGCGCTGGCAGGCGGTAAACGCCATTTGGCGCAGTTTCCGGCGTTTGGCGGCGAACGGTTTACGCTGGGCGCGGATATTGGCGCGTTGTTGTCCTGGATTGCCGCCCGTTGGGATAAAGGGATCGTGGTGCTGGCCTCCGGCGATCCGCTGTTTTATGGCATCGGTACACGCCTGGTGGCGCATTTTGGTATCGAACAGGTTCGCATTATCCCTGGCATCAGCGCCGTACAGTATCTGTGCGCACAGACTGGAATTGATATGAATGACATGTGGTTGACCAGTAGCCACGGTCGTTGCGTCAGCTTCGAGCAGTTGGCGAGCCATCGCAAAGTGGCGATGGTCACGGATGCCCGCTGCGGGCCGCGAGAAATCGCGCGGGAACTGGTCGCGCGGGGCAAAGGGCATCGCTTAATGGTGATTGGTGAAAATCTGGCGATGGAAAATGAGCGGATCCACTGGCTACCCGTCAGTGCGGTCAACGCCGACTATGAAATGAATGCAGTGGTGATCCTGGATGAAAGATGAGCTTTTTCTGCGCGGCGAGAACGTGCCAATGACCAAAGAGGCGGTACGGGCGCTGGTACTGTCGAAACTTGAGCTCCACCGCGCCAGTCACCTGATTGACGTCGGGGCGGGAACGGGAAGCGTCTCAATTGAAGCGGCGCTGCAATTTCCTTCGTTGCAGGTGACGGCTATCGAGCGTAATCCTGCCGCGCTACGGCTGCTTGATGAGAATCGTCAGCGCTTTGCCTGCAGCAATATCGATATTCTCCCCGGCGAAGCGCCAATGACCATAACCGGGAAAGCCGATGCGGTGTTTATGGGCGGCAGCGACGGGCATCTGACGGCGCTGATTGACTGGGCGATGGGCCATCTGCATCCCGGTGGCCGTCTGGTGATGACCTTTATCTTGCAGGAAAACCTTCATAGCGCGCTGGCGCATCTTGCGCACATCGGCGCATGTCGAATGGACTGTGTACAGCTTCAGCTTTCATCGTTAACGCCGCTGGGGGCGGGACACTATTTCAAACCGAACAATCCTGTTTTTGTTATCGCCTGTCAGAAGGAAGAAAACCATGTCAGAGACATTTGATCCACGCTGTGTATGGTTCGTCGGCGCCGGGCCGGGCGATCGCGAGCTGATCACGCTTAAAGGCTACCGCCTGCTGCAACAGGCGCAGGTAGTTATCTATGCCGGTTCGCTGATCAATACCGAACTGCTGGATTACTGCCCCGCGCAGGCAGAACGCTACGACAGCGCCGAACTGCATCTTGAGCAGATTATCGAGCTGATGGCTGCGGGCGTGAAAGCGGGAAAAACGGTGGTGCGGTTGCAAACGGGCGATGTCTCGCTGTACGGCTCCGTACGTGAGCAAGGCGAAGAGTTAACCCGCCGTGGTATCGACTGGCAGGTAGTGCCTGGCGTCAGCGCGTTTCTCGGCGCTGCGGCGGAGCTGGGTGTGGAGTATACCGTACCGGAGGTATCGCAGAGTCTCATTATTACCCGTCTGGAAGGGCGTACGCCAGTACCGGCGCGCGAACAACTGGAGGCGTTCGCCAGTCACCAGACGTCAATGGCGATTTATCTCTCCGTTCAGCGTATTCATCGGGTGGCGGAACGTCTCATTGCCGGCGGTTATCCGGCAACTACGCCTGTCGCGGTCATCTATAAGGCTACCTGGCCGGAAAGCCAGACCGTTCGCGGCACGTTAGCGGATATTAGCGACAAAGTACGTGATGCTGGCATCCGTAAGACGGCGCTAATCCTGGTCGGGAATTTTCTGGGTAAGGAGTATCACTACTCAAGACTTTATGCAGCGGACTTTAGCCATGAATACCGTAAAGCCTGAATCCATTGCGTTGTTTTGCCTGACGCCCGGCGGCGTGGCGCTGGCAAAGAGACTCGCCGCGATGCTGCCGTTAACCTGCTTTACCAGTGAAAAACTGCGGGAAGAGGGATTTATTCCCTTCGATGGCGGATTCGCTACTACCGCCCGGCAGGCTTTTACCACTTATACCGCGCTTATTTTTATCGGCGCGACCGGCATTGCCGTTCGTGTCCTGGCGCCGTTAGTGAACGACAAGTTCAGCGATCCGGCGGTGGTCGTCATTGATGAACGTGGTCAGCATGTCATTAGCCTGCTTTCCGGTCATGCGGGCGGGGCCAATGCCTTGACGCGCTATCTGGCAGGAATGTTAGGCGCCGATCCGGTGATTACCACGGCAACGGATGTCAATGAGATGTCCGCGTTGGACACCTTAGCTTTCCAGCTTAACGCCCGCATGTCCGATCTTCGAACGGCGGTAAAAACCGTTAACCAGATGTTGGTCAGTCATCAACGGGTGGGGTTATGGTGGGATGCCGAACTAACGGAAGAGATCGGCCAGTGCGATATTCGCGGTTTTATCCCTGTTGATGATTTGCAGCGGTTGCCTGAACTGGATGCGCTTATCTGCGTCTCTTTGCGTAATGACCTCCCTGAGCTTCCCGTACTGCACTGGAAACTGGTGCCCCAGCGTGTGGTGGCGGGAATTGGCTGTCGCCGCGATACGCCATTTCCCCTGTTAGCGACATTACTGGCGCGCCAGCTTGAAGCGCAGAAACTCGATCCGCTGGCGTTAAAAGCGATTGGCAGCGTCACGCTCAAAAAAGGGGAGCCGGGGCTTATTCAGCTCGCCTCCTGCTGCCGCGTGCCTTTTAAAACCTTTACCGCCGAAGCGTTGCGCGAATTCGAACACCATTTTCCCGGTTCTGGCTTCGTCAGAAAAACGGTGGGCGTTGGCAGCGTATCCGGCCCGGCTGCGTGGTTATTAAGCCAGGGACAATTGTTAGGCGAAACCCTGCGCGAACAGGGCGTCACTATTACTTTGGGAGTTTCACACTGATGTTAAGCGTAATCGGAATTGGCCCTGGCTCACAGTCAATGATGACCATGGAAGCGATTGAGGCGTTACAGGCGGCGGAAATCGTCGTCGGTTATAAAACCTACACCCACCTGGTGAAAGCCTTTACCGGCGATAAGCAGGTGATCAAAACCGGGATGTGCAAAGAGATTGAACGCTGCCAGGCGGCGATTGAGCTGGCGCAGGCCGGGCATAACGTGGCGCTGATTAGCAGCGGCGACGCCGGTATTTACGGCATGGCGGGACTGGTGCTGGAGCTGGTGAGCAAGCAGAAGCTGGATGTAGAGGTTCGCCTTATTCCGGGGATGACCGCCAGTATCGCAGCCGCCTCGCTGCTGGGTGCGCCGCTGATGCACGACTTCTGTCATATCAGCCTCAGCGACCTGCTGACGCCGTGGCCGGTGATTGAAAAACGCATTGTTGCCGCAGGCGAAGCCGACTTCGTTATCTGTTTTTACAACCCGCGCAGCCGCGGCCGCGAAGGGCATCTGGCGCGCGCGTTTGACCTACTTGCCGCCAGTAAAAGCGCGCAAACGCCGGTTGGCGTGGTGAAATCCGCCGGACGTAAGAAAGAGGAAAAATGGCTGACTACGCTCGGCGATATGGATTTTGAACCGGTAGATATGACCAGTCTGGTCATCGTCGGTAATAAAACGACCTATGTTCAGGATGGGCTGATGATAACGCCGCGAGGTTACACGTTGTGAATGAGGGGGATGTGCTGGTGGTGGGCGGCACCAGCGATGCGCGCGCGTTATGCCGACAACTGGATGCGGCGAACGTCGCGTACACCTTATCTGTGGCGACGCCAGCCGGAAAAGCGCTGGCGGGCGACATTAAAGGACAGGTGCGCTGTGGTCGTCTGGAGTACGGGCAGATGGTCGCCTGGCTAAAAGAAAACCGTACTCGCTGGGTAATAGATGCATCGCATCCTTATGCAGAAATGGTCAGCCATAACCTTCTTCGCGCCTGTGAAACGGCAGGCGTGTTGTTAAGTCGCTATCAGCGTCCGGAGCAGCTTAGCAATCTGACACATCCGCTTCTCTATACGGCGCGCAGTATTGCCGATGCCTGCGAGATAGCGAGTCGTTTTGGTCCGCGCGTGTTACTGACGACCGGCAGTAAAGATCTGGCCGTCTGGCGTGCCGGGCTGGCGGAAAAAACGTTGTTGGCGCGCGTACTGCCCGTGGCGGAGGTGATTCAACGCTGCAGCGAACTGGGGTTCGGCGTTGGAGAAATTTTCGCACTGTGCGGGCCGTTCAGCGCTGATTTTAACGCCGCGTTTTACCACCAGTGCCGGGCCGACGTAGTCATTACCAAAGCGTCCGGCGCGGAGGGGGGATATCAGGAAAAAGTTCAGCCCTGTCTGGATGCGGGCATTCCCTGCATCGTTATTGCGCGCCCGACGCCGCTTGTGACGGGTGATGAGTTACTGGAAAGCCAGGCCGCCTTTGCGCAGCGTTTATCGCGCTGGCTGGCCGCAGCTAAGGAGTAAAAATGAAAAAAGCGCTTCTGGTGGTCAGTTTTGGCACCAGCTATCACGACACCTGTGAAAAAAACATTGTGGCGTGCGAACGTGATCTGGCGGCGTCCTGTCCCGATCGCGACCTCTTTCGCGCCTTCACTTCCGGAATGATCATTCGCAAGCTTCGCCAGCGTGACGGTATCGACATCGATACGCCATTACAGGCTTTGCAAAAGCTTGCCGCACAGGGATATCAGGACGTGGCGATTCAGTCGTTGCACATTATTAACGGCGACGAATATGAAAAAATTGTCCGTGAAGTACAACTCTTGCGTCCGTTATTCACTCGCCTGACGCTGGGCGTGCCGCTGCTGAGCAGCCATAACGATTATGTGCAGCTAATGCAGGCGTTGCGACAACAGATGCCATCGCTCAGACAAACGGAGAAAGTCGTTTTTATGGGTCACGGCGCCAGCCATCACGCATTCGCTGCTTATGCCTGTCTCGATCATATGATGACCGCGCAGCGCTTTCCGGCGCGCGTCGGCGCCGTAGAAAGCTACCCGGAGGTCGACATCCTGATCGACAGCCTGCGTGACGAAGGCGTCACCGGCGTACATTTGATGCCATTAATGCTGGTGGCGGGCGATCACGCCATTAATGATATGGCTTCAGACGACGGCGACTCATGGAAAATGCGCTTTAACGCGGCGGGTATTCCGGCGACGCCGTGGCTGAGCGGGCTGGGAGAAAACCCGGCTATCCGGGCGATGTTTGTCGCGCATTTGCACCAGGCGCTGAACATGGCGGTAGAGGAGGCGGCATGAACGGTAAATTATACGCATTAAGTACCGGGCCAGGCGCACCCGACCTGATAACCGTCCGCGCAGCGCGGATTCTTGGCTCGCTGGACATTCTGTATGCGCCCGCCGGTCGTAAGGGGGGCGATAGTCTGGCGCTGTCGATTGTGCGCGACTATCTCGGCGAGCAGACGGAAGTACGTTGTTGCCATTTCCCTATGAGCGCTGACGGCGCCGAGAAAGAAGCGGTCTGGAACGAGGTTGCCGCCGCGCTTACCGCAGAGGTGGAAGCGGGTAAACAGGTCGGTTTTATTACCCTGGGCGATGCGATGCTATTCAGTACCTGGATTTTTTTACTCCAGCGAATCGGCTGCCCGGAGTGGCTGGAGATTGTCCCCGGCGTCACGTCCTTCGCCGCGATAGCCGCCCGCGCGAAAATGCCGCTCGCCATAGAACGGCAATCGCTGGCGGTTATTTCTTGTACCGCGCCGGAAGCGGAAATAGCCCAGGCGCTACAACAGCATGATAGCCTGGTGTTGATGAAAGTGTATGGCCGGTTCGCCCGTATTAAAGCGTTGCTGGCGCAGGCTGGCCTGCTGGAATGCGCCTTAATGATGTCCGAGGCCACACTGCCCGGCGAGCAGTGCTGGCGCCATCTCCACGAGGTCAACGATGATCGACCGTTGCCCTATTTTTCGACCATTCTGGTCAATAAACAGTGGGAGTATGCAGAATGAAACTTGAACAGCAGCTTCGACAGTTGTCTTTCAGTGGACTGGCTGCAGCGCTATTGCTGATGGTTGTCCCGCAACAGGCGTTTGCGATGCATATCATGGAGGGCTTTTTACCGCCAGTGTGGGCGCTGGCCTGGTGGCTACTGTTTTTACCCTGCTTGTGGTATGGGCTGGTGCGCTTACGGCGTATTGTGCAGGAGGATAATCATCAGAAGGTACTGCTGGCGCTGTGCGGCGCGTTTATTTTTGTCCTGTCCGCGCTCAAAATTCCGTCGGTAACGGGGAGTTGTTCACATCCGACCGGCGTTGGTCTGGCGGTTATTTTGTTCGGGCCCGGGGTAGTGGCGATTCTCGGCGCGGTTGTGCTGTTGTTTCAGGCGCTATTGTTGGCGCACGGCGGCCTGACGACGCTTGGCGCAAATGGAATGTCGATGGCGGTGATTGGCCCGATTGTCGGTTATCTGGTGTGGAAAATGGCCTGCTGTGCCGGACTGCGCCGCGATGTCGCCGTTTTTTTGTGCGCGATGCTGGCGGATTTGGCGACCTATTTTGTGACTTCAGTCCAGCTTGGCGTTGCGTTTCCCGATCCCCATGCCGGAGCGACAGGGTCTGTTGTGAAGTTTATGGGGATTTTCTGCCTCACACAGATTCCTGTCGCCATTGCCGAAGGTTTATTAACCGTCATGATTTATGACCAGTTAACTAAACGGCAAGTGATTACCGTACAAGGACATTAAAATGAAAAAAACGTTGATGTTGTTAGCGATGGTGGTGGCGCTGGTGATTCTGCCGTTTTTTATTAACCACGGCGGTGAATATGGCGGTTCAGACGGCGAAGCGGAAAGCCAGATTCAGGCTATTGCGCCGCAGTATAAACCCTGGTTTCAGCCGTTATATGAACCCGCCAGCGGTGAAATTGAAAGCCTGCTGTTTACCCTTCAGGGCTCTCTTGGCGCGGCGGTGATTTTTTATATCCTGGGGTATTGCAAAGGTAAACAACGCCGTGATGACCGGGCTTGATCGACTCAGCTATCAAAGCCGCTGGGCACACGTTGCGCCGCAGCGCAAGTTTTTGCTGTGGCTGGCGATGATGATACTGGCGTTTGTTCTGCCGCCTGTAGGGCAGGGCATTGAGCTGCTGATCATTGCCGGATTGAGCTGTTGGCTATTGCGCATATCCCTCTGGCGCTGGTGTCGATGGATGGCGATACCTTTTGGATTTTTGTTGGTCGGCGTGATAACGATTATCTTCAGCATCAGCCGCGAGCCGCAAATGCTGCTGGCTGGCATCTCTGTCGGGCCGTACTGGATCGGGATTACCCATGCGGGCGTGGTTACGGCGAATGAAACGTTCTGGCGTAGCCTGACGGCGCTATCCGCGACGTTGTGGCTGGTGATGAACCTACCGTTTCCGCAGTTAATTAGCTTGCTTAAGCGCGCGCATATTCCACGCCTGCTTACCGAGCAAATCCTGTTAACGTGGCGCTTTCTCTTTATTTTTCTGGATGAGGCGGTGGCAATTCGTCGCGCGCAAACGCTGCGTTTTGGTTATTGCAGCCTGCCGAACGGCTATCGATCTCTGGCGATGCTGGCTGGACTCCTGTTTACGCGAGTGTTAATGCGTTATCAGCAAATGACCACCACGCTGGATATCAAACTGTATCAGGGTGATTTTCACCTGTAAGGACTATTATGCTTGCCACTTCAGACCTGTGGTTTCGTTATCAGGATGAGCCGGTACTTAAAGGGTTAAATCTGGATTTTTCGCTTTCGCCTGTTACCGGTTTGGTGGGTGCGAACGGCTGTGGGAAGTCTACGCTTTTTATGAACCTGAGCGGCCTGTTGCGTCCGCAAAAAGGGGCCGTGTTGTGGCAGGGAAAACCGCTGGATTACAGCAAGCGCGGACTACTGGCGCTGCGCCAGCAAGTCGCGACGGTTTTTCAGGACCCCGAACAGCAGATTTTTTATACTGATATCGATAGCGACATTGCGTTTAGTTTACGTAATTTGGGGGTGCCGGAAGCGGAAATCACGCGCCGCGTCGACGAGGCGCTAACGCTGGTTGACGCCCAACATTTTCGCCATCAGCCCATTCAGTGTTTGAGCCATGGACAAAAAAAACGTGTGGCTATCGCCGGAGCGCTGGTGCTACAGGCGCGCTATCTATTGCTGGATGAACCCACTGCTGGTCTCGATCCCGCAGGGCGCACTCAGATGATTGCTATCATCAGGCGGATTGTGGCGCAGGGAAATCATGTCATTATCTCCAGCCATGATATCGATCTTATTTATGAAATTAGCGATGCCGTATACGTGTTACGCCAGGGCCAGATCCTGACGCATGGCGCGCCTGGCGAGGTTTTCGCGTGTACGGAAGCGATGGAACACGCGGGGCTAACCCAGCCCTGGCTGGTCAAACTTCATACTCAACTGGGACTGCCGCTGTGTAAAACAGAAACGGAGTTTTTTCATCGAATGCAAAAGTGCGCATTCAGGGAGGCGTCATGACGCAGGCAGTTATGTTGCAGGGGACGGCATCCGACGTCGGCAAAAGTGTGCTGGCGGCGGGTTTATGTCGCATTTTTTATCAGGATGGTCTGCGTACCGCGCCGTTTAAATCGCAAAATATGGCGCTTAATTCTGGTATTACGCCGGATGGTAAAGAAATGGGGCGGGCGCAGATTTTTCAGGCGGAAGCCGCGGGGATCACGCCAGATGTGCGTATGAATCCGGTGCTGCTCAAACCGACCAGCGATCGCCAGGCGCAGGTCGTGCTGATGGGGAAAGTGGCGACCAATATGGATGCGGTGAGTTACCATGACTATAAACCGCGTTTGCGTGAGCAAATCCTTGCGGTCTATAACAGCCTGGCGCAGGAATATGACGTTATTGTGCTGGAAGGCGCCGGAAGCCCGGCGGAAATCAATCTGCGCGATCGTGATATCGTCAATATGGGAATGGCGGAAATGGCCCAGTGTCCGGTTATTCTGGTGGCGGATATCGACCGGGGCGGCGTATTCGCCGCTATTTATGGCACGCTGGCGCTGCTGCATAAACAGGAGCGTGACAGAGTAAAGGGCGTCATTATCAACAAATTCCGCGGCGACGTGGCGCTACTCTATTCCGGTATCGAACAAATCGAATCGCTCACCGGCGTCCCGGTTCTGGGAGTGATGCCATGGCTGGATGTGGATCTGGAAGATGAAGATGGCGTCGCGCTGCAAAACGATAAATATCGCGGTAACGCCCCCCGTGATATCACTATTGCCATTGTGCAACTGCCACATATTTCTAACTTTACGGATTTTAACGCTCTGGCGGCGCAGCCGGATGTGTGCATACGCTATATTCGCCGCCCGGAAGCGTTGACTGACGTTGATCTGGTGATCCTGCCGGGCAGTAAGAATACGCTGAGCGACCTCGCCTGGCTGCGCGAAAGCGGGATGGCGGAT
The DNA here is from genome assembly GCF_046569525.1 of Salmonella sp. 741265055_HSA. Lineage (NCBI taxonomy): Bacteria > Pseudomonadati > Pseudomonadota > Gammaproteobacteria > Enterobacterales > Enterobacteriaceae > Salmonella > Salmonella sp. 741265055_HSA. Next base: position 29,066 of record NZ_JBKFSQ010000040.1, read on the forward strand.
GCGGTATTGCAGACACATCGGCAGGGCGTGCCGGTGATGGGGATTTGCGGCGGCTACCAGATGCTGGGCGACACCATTGTGGATGAGGTGGAGTCGGGGCTGGGTACGCAGCCGGGCCTGGGGCTGCTTAATACGATCACTCGCTTTGCACAGGATAAAACCACGACGCAGGTTAACGCGACAATGTCAGACGAGCTGCCCGGCTGGCTGGCTGCCGCGGCGGGGCTACCGGTACGCGGCTATGAAATCCACATGGGGGAAACGGTGCTGCAGGAAGGATGCTGTACGGCCATGACGTTACAGAAAAATGGATGCTCTGTGGCGGATGGCGCGGTCACCGCCGACGGACTGGCGTTTGGCACTTACCTTCACGGCCTGTTTGACAGCGATGCGTTTACCCGTGCGGTGGTCAATGGGTTACGGGCACGAAAAGGACTTGTGCCGTGGGAAACGACTTTTTGTTATGCGGAGCATAAAGCTCGACAATTTGATCTGTTGGCGGAAGCGATGCGGCAACATATTGATATTGATAAAATTTATACCATCATGCAGCAGTATCAGGAGCCGGTATGATGATTCTGGTGACGGGCGGGGCGCGTAGTGGTAAAAGCCGTCATGCTGAAACCTTAATTGGCGATGCGCCGCAGGTACTGTATATCGCCACCTCGCACATTCTTGATGACGAGATGGCGGCGAGAATTCAGCATCATAAAGATGGCAGGCCGGCACACTGGCGGACCGCAGAATGCTGGCGGCATCTTGATACGCTAATTACCGCGGATCTTGCCCCTGACGACGCGATTTTACTGGAATGTATTACCACCATGGTGACGAATCTGCTGTTTGCGCTGGGAGGAGAAAAAGATCCCGAACAGTGGGATTACGCGGCGATGGAGCACGCCATTGACGATGAAATTCAGAGTTTAATTGCAGCCTGCCAGCGCTGCCCGGCGAAAGTGGTACTGGTGACAAATGAGGTGGGAATGGGGATCGTCCCGGAAAACCGTCTGGCGCGCCATTTTCGTGATATTGCCGGTCGGGTCAACCAACGACTGGCGGCAGCGGCGGATGAGGTCTGGCTGGTGGTCTCAGGTATTGGAGTCAAAATTAAATGAGTAAGCTGTTTTGGGCCATGCTCGCTTTTATTAGCCGCTTGCCCGTGCCGTCACGCTGGTCGCAGGGACTGGATTTCGAGCAGTATTCGCGTGGGATCGTGATGTTTCCCTTTATCGGGTTGATTCTGGGAGGGATAAGCGGCCTGATTTTCATCCTCCTGCAACCCTGGTGCGGTATTCCGCTAGCGGCGTTGTTCTGTATTCTGGCGCTGGCGCTGCTGACCGGTGGTTTTCACCTGGATGGGCTGGCCGATACCTGCGATGGTATTTTTTCCGCGCGCCGCCGTGAGCGAATGCTGGAGATTATGCGTGATAGTCGCCTGGGAACCCATGGCGGGCTGGCGCTTATTTTCGTGCTACTGGCAAAAATTCTGGTGGTCAGTGAACTGGCGTTACGTGGAACGCCAATGTTGGCGGCGCTGGCGGCGGTCTGTGCGGCTGGGCGTGGCAGCGCCGTTTTATTGATGTACCGTCATCGCTACGCCCGTGACGAGGGGCTCGGCAATGTATTTATCGGTAAAGTCAGCGGACGGCAAACCTGCATTACTCTGGGATTGGCGGTAATCGTCGCCACGGTATTACTGCCTGGTATGCAAGGACTGGCCGCAATGGTGGTCACACTCGCGGCGATTTTCATCCTTGGCCAGTTGCTTAAACGTACGCTTGGCGGTCAAACCGGCGATACGCTAGGCGCGGCGATCGAACTTGGCGAACTGATCTTTCTGCTGGCTCTGTTATGAGCCGATTATTACGGACGAGACATCTTATGCAGACACTACACGCTTTACTCCGTGACATTCCTGCGCCGGACGCCGAGGCGATGGCGCGTGCGCAGCAACATATTGACGGCCTGCTCAAACCGCCGGGCAGCCTGGGCAGACTGGAAACCTTAGCCGTTCAGCTCGCGGGAATGCCGGGTCTTAACGGTACGCCGCAGGTAGGTGAAAAGGCGGTGCTGGTGATGTGCGCCGACCATGGCGTCTGGGATGAAGGCGTAGCGGTTTCGCCCAAAATCGTGACGGCGATTCAGGCGGCGAATATGACGCGGGGAACAACCGGCGTATGCGTGCTTGCCGCTCAGGCCGGTGCGAAGGTGCATGTCATTGATGTTGGTATTGATGCTGAACCTATTCCTGGCGTAGTTAATATGCGCGTCGCGCGCGGCTGCGGAAATATTGCCGTTGGCCCGGCGATGAGTCGCTCGCAGGCTGAGGCGCTTTTGCTGGAGGTTTCCCGCTACACCTGCGACCTGGCGCAACGCGGCGTGACCTTATTTGGCGTAGGGGAGCTGGGAATGGCGAACACTACGCCAGCCGCCGCGATGGTCAGCGTTTTTACAGGAAGTGATGCAAAAGAGGTGGTGGGGATTGGCGCGAATCTTCCGCCTTCCCGCATCGATAATAAAGTGGACGTCGTGCGGCGGGCGATTGCGATTAATCAGCCCAATCCGCGCGATGGCATTGATGTGTTGTCGAAGGTGGGTGGTTTCGATCTGGTCGGGATGACCGGCGTGATGCTTGGCGCGGCAAGGTGTGGCTTACCCGTATTGCTGGATGGCTTTCTTTCCTACTCGGCAGCGCTGGCGGCCTGTCAGATTGCGCCTGCGGTGAGACCTTATCTGATCCCGTCGCACTTTTCGGCGGAAAAGGGTGCCCGCATCGCGCTCGCGCATTTGTCTATGGAACCCTATTTGCATATGGCGATGCGGTTAGGTGAAGGAAGCGGCGCGGCGCTGGCGATGCCGATCGTGGAAGCCGCGTGCGCCATGTTCCACAATATGGGAGAGTTAGCGGCCAGTAATATTGTCCTGCCGGAGGGGAACGCAAACGCAACATAACCCGGGCGCACGACACCAGCCATGTGAGAAAAAAGCTATACTTAACGCACACCTGCCGCGACAAAGGAAGGGATATAATGCGTCGTATCACACCTTTTTTTCCGTTTTTCGTCTTGTTGGTAAGCCATTTCTCGCTGGCTATAAGCTATCCGTTGCCGCCCGAAGGCAGTCGTCTGGTAGGACAGCCTGTCATAATCGCCGTACCACAGAACAATACTCAGCCCTTAGAGTCATTTGCCGCCCGCTACGGTCAGGGGCTGAGTAATATGCTTGAAGCGAATCCCGGCGTGGATGTGTTTTTACCTCAGTCTGGTTCCACACTGGTGGTGCCGCAGCAGTTGATTCTGCCTGACACCGTTCGTGAAGGTATTGTGGTAAACGTCGCCGAGATGCGCCTTTATTATTATCCCGCAGGCACGAATACGGTTGAGGTGCTACCTATTGGTATTGGTCAGGCTGGCCGTGAAACGCCGCGCAACTGGGTAACTGCGGTTGAACGCAAACAAGATGGCCCGGTTTGGGTGCCAACGGCTAATACGCGTCGGGAATATGCTAAAGAGGGAAAAACGCTGCCCGCGATGGTGCCTGCGGGGCCGGATAACCCTATGGGGCTATACGCAATATATATCGGCAGGTTATATGCCATCCATGGCACTAACGCTAATTTTGGCATTGGCCTTCGCGTCAGTCAGGGCTGTATCCGTTTACGCAATGACGATATTAAATATTTATTCGGCCATGTTCCTGTAGGAACCCGCGTTCAGATTATCGACAGGCCCGTTAAATTTTCGGTAGAGCCGGATGGCAGTCGTTGGCTGGAGGTACACGAACCGCTTTCTCGCAACCGTGCTGAATTTGAGTCAGACAAAAAAGTTCCATTGCCCGTTACGCCAGCGCTGCGCACGTTTATCAAAGGGGATGGCGTTGATACTTCGCGGGTTAATGAGGTGCTGGAGCGCCGTTCCGGAATGCCGGTCAACATTAGCGCGGGCAGGTCTGGCCTTTAAATATCCTGCCACATTGCTGGTTTTCATGGGCTGGAGTATCTGTATTAGTAGTGAGTGTCATGGCAGGGGCTCCATTTTCTCAACGAACCGTGAGGCCCCCGATTAAGTCCCCAAAAACTATGGGTGTCAAAAAACCCGGCAAACCTTATCAGGTCAACCGGGTAAAGATAAGTTCTTGTTTTTTAAACGTCTCCGGACTCACCAGGATGTCCCGAAACTAAAATCTGGCTCCTCTGACTGGACTCGAACCAGTGACATACGGATTAACAGTCCGCCGTTCTACCGACTGAACTACAGAGGAATCGTGTGGGGTCGTATATTAGCGGCGGAAAATTTTTTGTCAAACCCCATTTAACCCCTTACAGATTCGATTGCGGGTTATCTCATCACTTTGTTGCATTTGCAGACATTTTTTCTGCAAAAAGCTTTGCAGCCTTACGATTTCTCGCTCATTATTGAAATGTGGTTTCAACTCTCTTCTTTAAGGTCCATTTTGAACGTCTCCACTGCCTTACGCCAGGTTGTTGTCCGTACGCCCTGGTATGCCAAACGCAAGAGTTACAAGGTGTTGTTCTGGCGTGAAATCACCCCACTTGCTATCCCCATTTTTCTGGAAAATACCTGTGTTTTGCTAATGGGCGTGCTCAGTACTTTTCTCGTCAGTTGGCTGGGCAAGGAAGCAATGGCGGGCGTGGGGCTTGCCGACAGTTTTAATATGGTAATTATGGCTTTTTTTGCGGCTATCGATCTTGGTACTACGGTGGTGGTCGCCTTTAGCCTGGGCAAGCGCGACAGGCGACGGGCAAGGGCGGCGGCGCGCCAGTCGCTGGTGATTATGACGCTATTTGCCGTTGTGTTGGCAGTGGTCATTCATTATTTCGGCAGTGAAATTATTAATATTGTCGCAGGCGAGGCGACGCCAGAAGTAAAGGGGCTGGCGTTAACGTACCTTGAACTGACGGTGCTGAGTTATCCGGCTGCGGCAATTGCGCTAATCGGTAGCGGCGCGCTGCGTGGGGCAGGGAATACGAAAATCCCGTTGATGATTAACGGCGGGATGAACATTCTCAATATTATCATCAGCAGCATCCTGATTTACGGGGCTTTCTCCTGGCAAGGGCTGGGTTTTGCCGGCGCGGGGCTGGGGTTAACCATTTCGCGCTACATCGGCGCGGTAGCGATTATTTGGGTGCTGATGATTGGTTTTAATCCGGCGCTGCGCATTCCGCTGAAAAGCTATCTGAAGCCGCTGAATTTCGGCATTATCTGGGAAGTGATGGGTATTGGTATTCCGGCGAGCATTGAGTCAGTGCTGTTCAACGGTGGCAAGCTACTGACACAAATGTTTGTCGCCGGAATGGGCACTAACGTTATTGCGGGTAACTTTATTGCCTTTTCCGTGGCGGCGCTTATCAACCTGCCGGGTAACGCCCTTGGTTCGGCGTCGACTATTATCACCGGTAAGCGTCTTGGTACCGGGCAAATTGGTCAGGCAGAGCGTCAACTGCGCCATGTATTCTGGATGTCAACTATCGTACTTACGGCAATTGCCTGGGGGACAGCGCCGTTCGCGGGTCTGTTTGCCTCATTTTATACCCAGGAGCAGGACGTAAAAGAGGTAGTGAAAGTTCTGCTCTGGCTTAATGCCGCCTTTATGCCAATTTGGGCGGCCGCGTGGGTGTTGCCGTCGGGTTTTAAAGGCGCGCGCGATGTGCGATTTGCGATGTGGGTATCAATGCTGGGGATGTGGGGCTGTCGCGTTGTGGCAGGGTATACGCTTGGTATTGTGCTGGGTATGGGGGTTGTAGGGGTTTGGCTGGGGATGTTTCTTGACTGGACCGTGCGCGGCGCACTGTTTTACTGGCGTCTGATAAACGGGCGCTGGCTGTGGAGGTACCCGCGCGTAAAGAGGGAATAAGCGATTTTTGCTGTGAAAATCATCAGGAAACGGTGAATTTTAACCGAAGTGTGGAATAAAACAGCAAACGAACTTTTTTTGTGAAAACAGGCTTTGACAAGCCAGGGGCACCTCGTTAATATTCGCCCCGTTCACACGATTCCTCTGTAGTTCAGTCGGTAGAACGGCGGACTGTTAATCCGTATGTCACTGGTTCGAGTCCAGTCAGAGGAGCCAAATTTTAGTTTCGGGATGTCCTGGCGAGTCCGGAGACGTTTAAAAAAAAACAAGAACTTATCTTTACCCGGTTGGCCTGAGAAGGTTTGCCGGGTTTTTTGATATCCATAGTTTTTTGAGGGCTTAATCGGGGGCCTCACGGTTCGTTGAGAAAATGGAGCCCCCTCCTATGGCATTAACCGATACCGCTATTCGCAAGATTAAACCCTTATCAGTATGCTGACATATAGATGTGTTCGGTTCAAACGGAGCGATCACACAAGCTTGTCAGATGATGCCCCTGGTGGGAATCGCGACTGTCTCTTTCATCTGATTTCAGATATTTCCCGTGATCTTGAACCGTTCTTTCCCAAAAGATTGATTTCTTTCATTCGAAACAAGGCTGTACAATAAGTAAACCAAAATAGCAACTATAGAGTTTCTAATGGATACAGTAGAAGAACTAAATGGAACATACTTCTATGCAGGAAAATCCAATCTGACTGCTGCCGAACTTCTGTTTATGATTTTTTGTGAGAATACCGCAAGCCAGTTTTGGATTGGTGGTGCAGATTTCGGGGCCGTTGTTGCTCTGGTATCAGGTCGTAATAATCTCTGGACAAGGGCGAAACCCGCTGGAGCGACTAAAGGCACATCATACGCGTCCAGGACTGCACGTGCAGTGTTTAAAAAGTCAAAATTTCCCTTTGGAATATCCCTTCCGACATGGTTAGTCGGTTACACCCCGTGGACAGCCAGACGTGTTATGGTTCGTAACATTGCGCCGTTTGTTGGACGTTCCATTCCTTTGATCGGGGAAATTATCCTTGCCGCAGATGTGTCACAAATAACATATCGCACTATACGCGACTACAATACCATTGCTCGGGGCAATGATAAGTTATGGTAGACAATATTGAACAGCAAGTTTACGAGCTTGTACGGCCTTATGCTGGCACATATCTGTTCAATATTAAGCAAGTGGGATTAACACCAGAGACTGACCTCGATACTGATCTGAGCATTGATGAACTTGAAGCCGAAGATCTCATGAATAAATTCTTCGAGAAACTCAATGTCGAGCGAGGTAACTTCAGAATAGAAACCTATTTTCCTAATCACCCTTTTTCATGGCATCCGTTCAAGAAAACGGAGCCTGTACCCGTCCCAGATTTCACTATCAGCATGCTGATCGAGTCAGCAAAAGCCGGGAAGTGGTTATATGACTAATTGTAATGAACTTAACAAATGGCTGTACCAGTACCCTTCTTTTTGAGCGATGATGGTGGCCTAAGATAGTTCTCTTTTCTTTTTAAAGGGTTCATGTTTACTGCTGCCGGCCTTACGCTAACCCCTTTAGTTTCTTCCTTTGCTGTCATACTATCGAATGACGTGCCTCACCTGTGAACGCTAAGGAGAATAATATGGAAAATAAAGGCACAAACCTGACGCCCGAGCAGGCGCTGGATCGCCTGGAGGAGCTGTACGAGCAGTCGGTTAACGCGCTCCGTGAAGCCATCGCTGACTATGTTGATAACGGTACGCTGCCCGATCCCCACGCCAGGCTTAACGGACTGTTTGTTTATCCTTCGCTGTCTGTAAGCTGGGATGGCGCGACACCGAATCCGCCTAAAACACGCGCTTTTGGACGCTTTACTCATCCCGGCTGTTATACCACTACCGTTACGCGGCCTGCGCTATTTCGCGCTTATCTTCTGGAACAGCTTAACCTCGTTTACCATGATTATGGCGCGCATATCGCGGTGGAAGCCTCGCACCATGAGATCCCGTATCCTTACGTGATCGACGGCTCAGCTCTGACGCTGGATCGTTCTATGAGCGCCGGGCTAACGCGCCATTTTCCTACCACAGAACTGGCGCAGATTGGCGATGAGACGGCAGACGGTCTGTTCCACCCCGGCGAATGCTATCCGTTATCGCACTTCGACGCGCGTCGTGTTGACTTCTCGTTGGCCCGGTTACGGCACTATACCGGTACGCCGGTTGAACATTTTCAGCCCTTCGTTTTGTTTACCAACTACACCCGCTATGTTGATGAGTTTGTGCGCTGGGGATGCAGCCAAATTCTTGATCCTGACAGCCCCTATATTGCGCTTTCCTGTGCTGGCGGAATTTGGATCACGGCAGAAACGGAAGCGCCGGAAGAGGCTATTTCCGATCTGGCATGGAAGAAACATCAGATGCCCGCCTGGCACCTGGTAACGGCAGATGGGCAGGGGATTACGCTGGTAAATATCGGTGTCGGCCCTTCAAATGCTAAAACGATTTGCGACCATTTGGCCGTGTTGCGGCCTGATGTCTGGCTTATGATTGGGCACTGTGGAGGGTTACGAGAAAGTCAGGCGATTGGTGACTATGTGCTGGCCCATGCCTACTTACGCGATGATCATGTGCTGGATGCCGTTCTGCCGCCTGATATTCCTATTCCAAGCATTGCGGAAGTACAGCGTGCGCTGTACGACGCTACCAAAGCGGTTAGCGGAATGCCCGGCGAAGAGGTGAAACAGCGACTGCGCACGGGAACGGTCGTCACCACGGATGACCGTAACTGGGAGCTTCGTTATTCCGCATCGGCGTTGCGATTCAATCTTAGCCGCGCGGTTGCGATTGATATGGAGAGCGCGACGATTGCAGCCCAGGGCTATCGCTTTCGTGTGCCTTACGGCACGTTGCTTTGTGTTTCTGACAAACCTTTACACGGTGAAATTAAACTGCCCGGGCAGGCAAACCGGTTTTATGAGGGGGCTATTTCAGAACATTTGCAAATTGGCATTCGTGCTATTGATTTGCTACGCGCAGAAGGTGATCGTTTGCACTCACGTAAATTACGCACGTTTAATGAGCCACCGTTTCGCTAACGAAATGAGCTGTCGTCTGCTGTTGGACAGGAGCGGAAGAGGCGTATTTATGTGATATAGAAAGTGGCACAATAAGGCTTCATCACCATCGCCGGAGACCTGTCGCCGATAATCGCGTCTACGCCAGGAAACGCGCCGGAAGGCGAAAACATTGCGCCACACTTAACGCTCCTTGAGCGCCTGACCCACAAGCTCGGATTAACAAGCAGATACCGACCGTGAGAATCGATCAGCTTAAAGGGGTTATCAGAAGGCTTGATACTGAGGATTTTCGCGTTGGACAGGGATATAGGGTGGTCACGCCATTATCGAACTGAAATGACCCCAAATCAGACCACCAATTTCGCCGGATGCGTAGGGAAAATCAGATACGCATCGGGAAAGATTTTCACGCTAACTTATTGAAGTCTAAGTTAATAAGGACTTATAAGCACGCCTGAAAACAGAAATTTGGCTCCTCTGACTGGACTCGAACTTCATCTGTAGCTCCTGCTATTAGTGGCTTTCAAAAAATGGTGTCTATTTTTACCAGCATATTTACCATCATTTTTATTTTTTAAATTGAAAATGTCAATTAAAAACAATTAGTTGTTGTCATGATTATCTTACTATGAACGTTTTAAATTATTTTTATT
>NZ_JBKFSQ010000041.1:0-34897 GCF_046569525.1 Salmonella sp. 741265055_HSA
TGTCGCTCACCCCAGTCACATAGTTATCTATGCTCCTGGGGACTCACTCCCTTGCTGCCTTTAAGCAACTCGAATTATTTTGGGTATAGAATAGGTTTACAAGCTGTGTTATCGCGGAAGACATGATTAAGGCAACCGTGCGTGTGGATATAAAGAGAGTACCCCTGTAAACTGTGTCTGAAAAAAGTATGCGCTATAGTGCGGGCTGTTTATTTGAAATACTATCTGGAGCTGATTCTGGATGTGATTATGTGCCTCACACATTGAAGTGAGAGTTATTTTTGGCGGTATCTGGCTGGAGGCTGGGTGGTAAAAAGACGTAATTTATTGCATTTTAATAACGGTGCCCGGTCAGAGCGCGATCTTGGGGATCTGGTCACTAAAGTTTTTGAGAAAGCGGCGAAAAAAGAACCGCAACCGCTATACACATTTAGCCTGCCGTTGCTGAGTGTGCAGGATGAGATCCGTGTTTTCTGTAAGAAAAAAAATATCAAAATAGGGTACGATACGCTGTTTATGGAAATAACCTTTTCTGCTGACAGAGAAGCGGTAGATGAACTCATTAAACACTTTTTTACTGAAAATAAGCTCTATTTGAGAGGGCGGTATTATCTGTCCGCGGCGGTGGTATAAGTTAGCATGAGTATAATATAGCGAGAAACCCATCTCTCGCTTTTGTGTGGGGCGAGCGCTTCCTGGCGGAAAATCTGCGCCCTGATCCTCCTTTTGTGCGTTAACTTCCGGAATCCTCCTCATTTCGTGTTAATCTGGCCCCTGATGGTTGCCATCCAAACTGCCTGCAAAAAAATTATTTTTATCCGCTGCAATGTAAGAGGCCTACAGGCGGAAGTCATCACTGAGGAAAAGCGTTATGAAAATGGAACCATTAAACGAGAACGAGCTGGAATGGCTGGATGATGTGCTGACGAAATACAATACCGATCAGGCCATTTTGGATGTCGCGGAGCTGGACGGTCTGATTACTGCGGTACTAAGTTCTCCGCGTCCCATCGAGCCGGAACAGTGGCTGGTCGCGATATGGGGGGGACCCGCGTACGTACCGCGCTGGACATCTGAAAAAGAAATGACGCGATTTATGGATCTGGTGTTCCAGCACATGGCGGACACAGCCGCCCGGCTTGAAGATTATCCAGAACAGTTCGAGCCGCTGTTTGGCCTGCGAGAAGTTGATGGCCATGAATTAACGATTGTTGAAGAATGGTGCTTTGGTTACATGCGCGGAGTGTCGCTGTCCGACTGGTCTGACTTGCCGGATACGTTAAAACCGGCGCTGGAAGCGATTGCCTTACACGGCACTGAAGAAAACTTTGCTCTGTTGGATAAAATGAGCCTGGAAGCGTTCGATAAAAGCGTTGATGCTATCCGTATCGCGGCGCTTGAGCTGCATGCCTGGTGGATGGCGCATCCGCACACGACGCCGCTACAGATGCCGATAAAAGCAGAGGTGAAAGTGGGGCGTAACGATCCTTGTCCATGCGGGAGCGGCAAAAAATTTAAGCAGTGCTGCCTGCATTAATGGCTCGTACACGGCCATAGCGTGATGATTATCGCGCCTGGACGGCGTCCGGGCCCGGTAATCTTTGCCTGGCATTAACCTGGATCGGGTAGGAACCCCAGAGCGATCGAAAACTGGACGCCAATCACGACAATGCCGCAGATAAACACCAGCGCCAGCGCTGGCGTGCCGCCTGCCACACGATATCCCGCCTGAGGGTTCTGTTTACGGCATTGCCAGACCAGCATGGCAGGGATGAGCAGTGCCAGCACTGCCAGCGCTACGCCGGCATAGCCTAATGCCATCACAAATCCGCGTGGGTAGAAAAGCGCAAACGCCAGCGGCGGAAGAAAGGTAATCAGCCCGGTTTGCAGACGTCCGGACACCGTACTGCGGCGCTGGAAGAGATCGGCCAGGTAATCAAATAATCCTAGCGCTACGCCCAGAAAAGAGGTCGCCAGCGCCAGATCGGCGAACAGGTGGACCGCCAGTTCGACATGTGGCGAAGCGACCACTTCTCTGAGTGCCTGCAGCAGGCCATTTAACCCGGCATGGCTGGCCAGTAGCCCTCTGAATGTCGGCGAGTCGATACTTCCCAGCGTGGCGAGCTGCCAAAAAATATAGGCCACTAGCGGAATGGCGCTACCCGTCATAAAGACCCAACGCAGCCGGCGAATATTGCCGTTCATATAACTCACAATACTCGGTACGCTTCCGTGAAAACCAAACGAGGTGAAAATAACCGGTATGGCGGATAACGCCAGCCCCTGCTGTAAAGGAAGCGTAAGAAGATTTACTTTATGAATATGTGGCGTGAGCAACGCAAGCATGATGACCAGAAAAATGATCTTTGCGCTAAACAGGAAGCGGTTAAAAAGGTCGACCAGCGAGGTGCCCACACACACCACCCCACCGGCAACAAAGGTGAACAGCAGTACTCCGGCAGCGGGCGAGAGCGTGGCGCCAAGCCAGTTATTAATACTGGATGCCAGTAATTCTCCGGCTCCGGAAATGTAGGCGGCGGTGAGCGCATACATTAAGAACATCATACTGAATCCCGTAAGCCACTGTCCGTAACGTCCAAGATAGCGTTTTGCCAACGAGCCCAGCCCGGTATCCGCCGGAACGTGTTGATATACCTCCAGTAATAGTAGTGCGGTATAACACATCAGCGCCCACAGGCCAATCAACAATCCCAGCGTGACGCTGAAACCAACGCCAGCCGCTGCCAGCGGCATTGCCAGCATCCCGGCGCCGATAGTGGTGCCTGCCACGATAAAAATACTGCCCAGAGTTCTGTTTTTCACGCTTTCTACTACCCCGGTAACAAAGAACGGTGATATCCGCGGCGCAGGGTAAGGCATTATGCTATTTTCGTCAAATGGTCGTTACAATGGGTGTACTGTAAAATTTACAGTTCCGGGCATAAAAGTGAATATGGGAGGAGACGCGGACAACCGCCGCAAACCTGCGCTAGCGCAAAGTCGCTCGCACAAGGACACATTAGGCTACGAGTTTTATTCAGGAGGGATTATGGATTCCATTCACGGTCACGAAGTACTCAACATGATGATTGAGTCTGGCGAGCAGTACACGCATACCTCGCTGGAGGCGGCAATAAAAGCGCGCTTTGGCGAGCGGGCACGATTTCACACCTGTTCAGCGGCAGATATGACGGCGGCGGAACTGGTCGCGTTTCTGGCGGCGAAAGGAAAGTTTATTGCCGTGGAGGACGGTTTTTCAACGCATGAGAGTAAAATCTGCCGCCATTAATACGCCACGGTGAGAGCGCGTCTCACCGTGTAAGGACGTGCTGGATTAATTTTGTGTATCCAGTGTGGAGAGTTCTTTATCAATGAAATAAAGCCCTTCGCCGCTTTTTCCCGCCAGCGTTAATTTATCAATAATAGATTTGAACAATTTTTCTTCTTCATGCTGCTCGGCCACATACCACTGCAAGAAATTAAATGTCGGATAATCCTGGCTGGTCATTGCGGCATGAGCCAGTTCATTAATTTTTTGCGTAATAATCTGCTCATGCTCATAGGTAGCGCGGAACAGCTCATCCAGTGAGGCGTATTCAGCGAAGGGCGAAGAAACGGTATTAATGCGCGGCAGGCTTCCGGTATCGGTAAGGTAGTCAAACAGGCGCTGCATATGCGTCATCTCTTCTTGCGCATGGCGACGAAGAAATGCGGCCGCGCCTTCAAAACTGTGATAGCTGCACCACGCGCTCATTTGTTGATAGAGCAGGGAGGAGTATAACTCCAGATTCATTTGCTCATTCAGTTTGTCGATCATTTCTGTTTTCAGCATGGTTCCGCTCCACAAATAGCAAAAGATATACGGTAATGTGGCGCCACTATAATTTGTTATTTTATTATTTGCAAAAGGTAAAATATTAAATTTAATTATTAAAAATACGAATGGGAATAAAACGCATTAACGCCAGTGTATAGGGTATAAAAATAAAGGAAAGCCAGCATCTTCATGCTGGCAATAGCGACCCTGCACTCTCCTCTATTGTAGATGGTGTCGGCGTTAAGCCAGCCGCCTTAATAATAAAGCGGCATGATTTGCGGGACGGCAACGCCCCGGCACTGCCAGGAGAGGGTAAATCGGGTGTTCAGACACAACGAGCCCGCATAAATGCTACAGGTTCCTACCGGCTGACCAAACGAAACGGCATCGGCATAGCCCATCTGCTGGCATTCGCGTGTTGCGGTCCCGTGAGATACATAGTCATCTGTCCGTGAAGTAAAAAATAGCGGCTGGTTATACGTCAAGCGCACGATGCCGCTTATCGGGCTGGCTTCGCTGACCTGCGCTTGTCGAGTAATGGTGCATCCCGTCAGGGCTAGCAGTGAAAGAGTAAAAATAAGAGGCTTCATAAAATCGCTCCGACAATTCGGTATCAGACCATGCTACCTCGTGTCTTGCACCGTCAATGGCTGGAATAACTTACGGATTCGCCTTGATTAAAGGTAACGGCAGGAGGTTTACAGCGGGAACAGAAAATGTGTGAGCGTCTCTTCATTTAATGAAACTTAGTTTCATTAAATTTGAATGCGTGTTCTTAAGTGTGTAGTGTGGGCAAAACGTCATGATTTACGCAGACGCGACCGTCTGCATTCAGGAGGAACACGATGAAAATTGCACTGATGATGGAAAATAGCCAGGCCAGCAAAAATGCCATCATTTATAACGAACTTAGCGCCGTCGCCAATGAAAAGGGATTTCCCGTTTTTAACGTTGGCATGTGCGACGAAAATGACCATCACCTGACGTACATTCACTTGGGCATCATGGCAAGTATTCTGCTTAATGCAAGCGCGGTTGATTTTGTGGTCACTGGCTGTGGCACCGGTCAGGGCGCGCTGATGTCGTTAAATATTCATCCAGGTGTCATTTGTGGCTATTGCATCGATCCGGCAGATGCTTTTCTGTTTGCGCAGATCAACAACGGCAATGCGTTGTCCCTGCCGTTTGCGAAAGGCTTTGGCTGGGGCGCTGAGCTGAACGTGCGTTTCATCTTTGAAAAAGCGTTTACCGGGCGTAAAGGCGAGGGGTATCCGCCTGAGCGCAAAGCGCCGCAGGTACGCAATGCGGGCATTTTGAACCAGGTTAAGGCCGCGGTCGTCAAAGAGAATTATCTGGATACACTGCGGGCTATCGATCCTGAACTGGTTAAAACGGCGGTTTCAGGGCCGCGTTTCCAGCAATGTTTGTTCGAAAACGGCCAGAATAAAGAAATAGAAGCGTTTGTACGTGAGATGCTGGGGTAATGCCCAGACAAGCCAGAGACGTTTCGCGCCTGTCGGCTGGCATGATGTGCCGATAATACGCCAGTAGCGACAGGCACCACCTCTGGCAAACAGATCAGAAACGGTATAGGCCGGATAAGCTGCTTCGCGTTGCTATCCGGCTAATAACGTCTCAATATTGTCGCTCGGGGAGCCGCTATCAGTGATGCTGATAGGTCACGACGTTAAGGAGATGCTGATCGGTTTGCGCCAGGCATAACCCTGCTCGTTTAGCGCTGCGAACTTCTTCGAGAATAGTTTGTAAAAGTACGCCATCCTGCTGCTGCTCTTTTTCCAGGGTATGGAGAAAATCGAGCGTTGAGGCATCATTCAGCGCTTTCGCTTCATCTGCCAGACGCGACAGCGTGCTGGCGCGTTGCTGATAATCCTCCAGGGTTTTCTGGAATAATTCTTCCAGAGAGCAGAGCTCTTCACCCGGAACGTCAATGGCTTTAACGATAGGGGTGGCACCGGCGTTTTTCATAAAATTAAACATGCGCATCATTTGCGTCACGTTGCCTTGCGCCTGGGTACGAAGAAAGGTGGCGGTGCCTGTTAAACTGTGTTCAGAACACCATTCGCTTAGATGGAGGTAAAGATTTGATGCGTAAAACTCAAGGTTCATTGGCGTGTTGAGCTTTTGAACCATTCCTACAGCTGCCATAACAATATCCTTATTTCCAGAAAGTGTTGATGTGCATGACAGACGAGAATGCAACGGGCCGTTGTCACATTCTTACCTCTATGCACAATAAATACTCTTAGCAGAAGAACTCCGTTCCGCCAGTCCCTTATGCGATCTCATTTCCTGTTTATCGATCGGTAATGAGAATAGCGCGTCAATAAAAATAAGAAAATCCTTAAATGCCATTGTTTATCTTTTTTTACATTTTCAGCGGTGTGATTTTTTCAGGTGTAATGATTTTTGACGCGGTATGATTTCAACCATTTGAAATATAAAGAATATTATGTTTTTTGTGATTTATGAAACATTGTTTCAGATCATGTGATGGGCCTTTCAAGTATGGTAATCTCAATAAAATAAACATTAGCCAGTCTGGATATCACACGCATGAATGGTTGATAGCAAATATGCCTGTTTTTATAAAATAGCCAATTTTGCGGTAGATCATTTTTAATGTCATTAATCATACGAGCACGTTATTCGATTGAGCGCAGTTTTGATGGGTGACTCGTTAACAAGGAGCAGTCAATGAAAAAGGTCGCGGTGCTGTTGGCACCAGGATTTGAAGAAGCAGAGGCCATTGTTACTCTTGATATTCTGCGACGTTTGCATATCGACGTCGAAACGCTGGCGTGTGCTGAATCACGGGCGGTGGTGAGTTACCATGATATTCCTATGGTTGCGGACAGCACGCTGAGTGAACGCCAGCAGGCGCTTTTCGATGCGGTAGTGCTGCCGGGCGGTCCGCAGGGGAGCGCTAATCTGGCGGCTAATCCGGCGGTGATCGCTTTCGTTGCGCGTCATGATGCGGCAGGCAAATTAATTTGTCCTATCTGTTCCGCGGCGGCAAGGGTGCTGGGTGCTCACGGATTGCTGAAGGGGCGTCGTTATGTCTGTTCCGGCGACCTGTGGAAAGCGGTTCCGGAAGGTGTCTATGTGGATGCGCCCGTTGTTGAAGATGGTAATTTAATTAGCGGCAAAGGCTTGGGTCATGTCTTTGATTTCGCGCTAACCCTTTCCGCCAGACTGTTGGGAGACGATGCGCCGGTTCGCGAACAGGCTGAACATATCTATTATCCCTGGTAATCGTTATTCACCCTGGGCCGTAAGGATTAGCTGGCTGATGTTATGGATTAATGTGCTGGCTTTCCTGCCTTTTGGCTGATGAATTCGCTCTGGGTTATGTCAGTTTCCGCTAAAACTATTCCTGCCATCAGCATTTATCTAATGAATGAAAGACAGTGCACCGTTTTACGTCTTCTCTAACAAGAATCGTTTGATTTTACCCTACATAAAAAACGCTAAAGCAGGTCAATGACTTCCCTGGGTTATGAGTTAATCGTTATTTCTGCGTGCGTATTAAGGGGCGTTTTCCTGAGAGGCGGCCTCGGAAAAATCTCATATGTGGTGGCGAGCGTACTGATATCAGGAACGGTGGAGAACGCGATGAACCTGCTCAACATTTCACCTTTTGCACAGTACGTGGTTCGCGGCTGAATCCTTCTGGCAGCAGTTATCTTCGACCATTATAAGCAAAAAGCGAAGCGTATGATTTGATGAATTAACACTCAACTAAACAGTATAGCTTCACGTCATCGCCAACCGCTACCCCGGCTGGCGATGACCTTTCTAAATGGCGAGCAGCGTCACACTGTCTATACTTACATGACTAATGAGACCGTTTGTGAGTCTCAATATGATGATAAGGAGGAGACCAGGGTGGCAGAACCGTTAACCGTATCCCCCGAACTCACTGCGAACTATGCGTATTTTTTTGACCTTGATGGCACATTGGCAGAGATAAAGCCTCATCCCGATCAGGTAGTGGTACCGCATAAAATCCTTCAGTTGTTAGACCGTCTCGCGGCGCACAACGCAGGGGCACTGGCATTGATTTCAGGGCGTTCAATGACTGAGCTGGATGCTTTGGCGAAGCCTTTTCGCTTTCCGCTCGCTGGCGTTCACGGGGCAGAGCGTCGTGACATCAATGGTAAAACCCATATCGTGCGCCTTCCTGAAGCGGTAGTCCGTGAGGTGGAGGCGTTATTACGTTCGACGCTTGTAGCGCTGCCCGGAACGGCGCTGGAGACGAAGGGGATGGCGTTTGCGCTGCACTACCGTCAGGCTCCGGAACATGAAGCGGCGCTATTGGCGCTTGCGCAACACGTTACGCAGCACTGGCCGCAACTGGCGTTGCAGCCTGGTAAATGTGTTGTTGAAATAAAACCTAAGGGAACCAATAAAGGCGAAGCGATTGCCGCCTTTATGCAGGAGGCGCCCTTTGCGGGACGGATTCCCGTTTTTGTGGGCGACGATTTGACCGATGAGGCTGGCTTTGGCGTGGTGAATCACGCTGGCGGAATTTCCGTAAAAGTGGGCGTCGGGGCAACCCAGGCGGCATGGCGGCTGGAAAGCGTATCCGATGTCTGGCGCTGGCTGGAGCAAATCAATTATCCACAACAAGAACAACAAGTAATGAATAACAGGAGAGATGGCTATGAGTCGTTTAGTCGTAGTATCTAATCGAATTGCCCCCCCGGATAATAAAGGCGGTGCCGGCGGCCTCGCCGTTGGCGTGCTTGGCGCGCTAAAAGCGGCTGGCGGGTTGTGGTTCGGCTGGAGTGGCGAGACAGGTAACGAGGATGAGCCATTAAAAAAGGTGACAAAAGGTAATATTACCTGGGCATCGTTTAACCTGAGTGAACAAGATTACGAAGATTATTACTGTCAATTTTCCAATGCGGTTCTCTGGCCAGCGTTCCACTATCGTCTGGACCTGGTACAGTTTCAGCGTCCTGCATGGGAAGGCTATATGCGGGTGAATGCGTTATTAGCGGATAAGTTATTGCCCCTCATTAAAGAGAACGACATTATTTGGGTGCATGACTACCACCTGTTACCGTTTGCCAGCGAGCTGCGTAAACGCGGCGTGAACAACCGAATTGGTTTTTTCCTGCATATTCCATTCCCGACCCCGGAGATTTTTAACGCCTTACCGCCGCATGATGAACTGCTGGAGCAGTTGTGTGACTTTGATCTGCTCGGGTTCCAGACCGAAAATGATCGCCTGGCTTTTCTGGATAGCCTTTCGAGTCAAACGCGAGTCACGACTCGCAGCGGCAAGCAGCATATCGCGTGGGGTAAAGACTTCCAGACAGAAGTGTATCCTATCGGTATTGAGCCCGATGAGATTGCTCTACAGGCTGCCGGGCCGTTGCCGCCAAAACTGGCGCAGCTCAAGGCGGAACTGAAAAATGTAAAGAATGTTTTTTCCGTTGAGCGGCTGGATTATTCGAAAGGGCTGCCGGAACGCTTCCTGGCGTATGAAGCGCTACTGGAAAATTACCCGCAGCATCGGGGAAAAATTCGTTATACCCAAATTGCGCCTACGTCACGCGGCGAAGTACAGGCATATCAGGATATTCGCCACCAGCTTGAGACGGAAGCAGGCCGGATTAATGGGAAATATGGACAATTGGGCTGGACGCCGCTCTATTATCTGAATCAGCATTTCGACCGTAAACTGTTAATGAAGATATTCCGTTATTCAGACGTCGGGCTCGTCACCCCGTTGCGTGACGGGATGAACCTGGTGGCGAAAGAGTTTGTCGCCGCGCAGGACCCCGCTAATCCTGGCGTATTGGTATTGTCACAGTTTGCCGGCGCGGCGAATGAACTGACGTCGGCGTTAATCGTCAATCCTTACGATCGGGATGACGTGGCGGCGGCGCTCAATCGCGCGTTAACGATGCCCCTTGCCGAGCGTATTTCGCGCCATGCGGAAATGCTGGACGTGATCGTTAAAAATGACATTAACCGCTGGCAGGAACGTTTTATTCATGACCTAAAGGAGGTCACGCCGCGTAGCCCTGAGCGTCAGCAGCAGAACAACGTGGCGACGTTCCCTAAGCTGGCCTGAAATATCGCGAGCGGCGACTAGTCGCCCGCTAACGGTACCAGCAACACATCTACCTGGCTGGCGCTGACGACACTTTTTGCCGAGCAGGATGCGCGCGAAAAGAAACTATGGTTATGGTTGCCGCAAATGACCAGATCAACATGGTGTTTGCGGCACACAGCCAAAATATGCTGGCTTAACTCACCTGATGCGATGAAAGTTTGTTCAATCGGATAATCCGCCTTTTCCCCCAGCATCTTAAGAAAATTCTCGGTTTCCTCATGCATAACCGCGCGTAAATCCTCCATCATGGGCGCGGCGAACTGGTTATACAGTTCGGGATCGGAAGCGAGAGTAATCAGGCTTACTTTCGCCTGAACAGGGCGGGCGATAGAGACCGCTTTAGCCAGTAGCTGGTGACTTTCCGGGGTGACGGCAACGGCGACAAGAATATGGGTGTAGCTCATAACTCGCTCCTTTATTGCAAGAATATGAGATTGTGCTTTAGCTTTACTCTGTTTATCGCATTTCTGCAATGCGGTAATGCCACATTAATGTGAAGGGTATCATAATTAATCATTAATTATTCTTATGTAAAGAATCGTGGCATAAGACACTTTTTACACACCACCAGGATACTTTATTTAAACGGGTGAAAAATGAAAGCTAAAAGTTAAATCAAATGAGCTTATTTTTAACAGAAGAGGGCGTATGCTTTGACGAGATTAATTAATAACGTTTAATATTTAAGCTACTGTTTACTAAAGGTAAAATAAAAACGTTTCTACAATAGAAATAATAGCCTGCTATCTATTACTCTGGGGGTATTTTAACAGAGAGAAACAAAAAATAATTTGGTGTTGACGTGCCCCTATTCAGCTGTGTGGAATAGAAAAAGTGAACATTAGGTTATTAATTAAACAAAGTAAAAGCCATGCTGATGGTTTTATCGTAAGTATTCTGTTAAATTATGTGATGTACATCACATATTTTCTAAAATCGCCGTCCCGCTCCGTTGTATGTCACGAAGCTGACGAGTAGAGTTGCGTCGAATTAGGAAAAATCTTAGGCATTTGTAAAAATTGATGTAAACGTGTAAGGCGAATCTCAGTGGGAGGCTGCGTTATACGTCACAATGTCTGAGCGCTGCTATGCATTTGACCTTTTTGCTTCTTTTACCGGGCCTTCCCGGCGACATCACGGGGTGCGACTACGTCGCACAAAAATAAAGTTGGTTATTCTGGATGGGAACAATGCATACATCCGAGTTGCTAAAACACATTTATGACATCAATTTGTCATATTTACTCCTTGCACAGCGTTTGATCGTCCAGGACAAAGCATCTGCGATGTTCCGCCTCGGTATCAACGAAGAGATGGCAAACACATTGGGCGTGTTGACCCTGCCGCAGATGGTCAAACTGGCGGAGACGAACCAGTTAGTTTGCCATTTCCGGTTTGACGATCATCAGACGATCACCCGTTTGACTCAGGATTCGCGCGTCGATGATTTACAGCAGATTCACACAGGTATCATGCTTTCAACGCGTCTGCTCAATGAAGTGGACGATACGGCGCGTAAGAAAAGGGCATGATAATGAGTGAAAAAAGCATTGTTCAGGAAGCTCGCGATATCCAGTTGGCGATGGAGTTGATTAATCTTGGCGCTCGTCTGCAAATGCTGGAAAGCGAAACACAGCTCAGCCGTGGTCGCCTCATCAGGCTGTACAAAGAATTACGCGGTAGCCCGCCGCCTAAAGGGATGCTGCCATTTTCGACAGACTGGTTTATGACCTGGGAGCAAAATATTCATGCCTCCATGTTCTGCAACGCCTGGCAATTTTTACTGAAGACCGGCTTATGCAGCGGTGTGGATGCGGTGATTAAAGCTTATCGGCTTTATCTTGAGCAGTGTCCGCAACCGCCTGAAGGGCCGTTGTTGGCGCTGACCCGCGCATGGACTCTGGTGCGTTTTGTTGAAAGCGGATTGCTCGAATTGTCGAGCTGCAACTGCTGCGGCGGAAACTTTATCACCCATGCGCATCAGCCCGTGGGCAGCTTTGCGTGTAGTTTATGCCAGCCGCCATCCCGCGCAGTAAAAAGACGTAAACTTTCCCGAGATGCTGCCGATATTATTCCACAACTGCTGGATGAACAGATCGAACAGGCTGTTTAACCGAAACGGTGTGGACAAACACTCCAGCAGCGGTAAGTCATTACCGCTGCTTTTTTTTGCCTTGCCTTCGCGTTAATCGCCCGACTGCGCATCCTGTCATAGTCAACAGCGGAAGGATGATGTCGTGCTTATCTTATTAGGTTACCTGGTGGTTATCGGTACAGTTTTCGGCGGTTATGTCATGACCGGCGGACACCTTGGGGCACTCTATCAACCCGCTGAACTGGTCATCATTGGCGGCGCGGGGATAGGGGCGTTCATTGTCGGCAACAACGGGAAGGCCATCAAAGGCACGATGAAAGCGATCCCGTTGTTATTTCGTCGTTCGAAATACACAAAATCTATGTACATGGATTTGCTGGCGTTGCTCTATCGCCTGATGGCCAAATCACGCCAGCAGGGGATGTTCTCCCTTGAACGCGATATTGAAAATCCGAAAGAGAGTGAAATCTTCGCCAGTTATCCGCGTATTCTGGCCGATGCGGTAATGCTTGATTTTATTGTCGATTATCTGCGCCTGATCATCAGCGGCAACATGAATACGTTCGAAATTGAAGCGTTGATGGATGAAGAGATTGAAACCCATGAAAGCGAGGCGGAAGTCCCGGCCAACAGTCTGGCGATGGTGGGGGATTCGCTGCCTGCCTTTGGTATCGTCGCGGCGGTAATGGGGGTGGTTCACGCTCTGGCTTCTGCCGATCGCCCGGCAGCGGAGTTAGGGGCGCTGATTGCCCATGCCATGGTAGGTACGTTCCTCGGTATTTTACTGGCTTATGGATTCATTTCACCGTTAGCGACCGTTTTGCGCCAGAAGAGCGCCGAAACCACCAAGATGATGCAGTGCGTAAAAATTACACTGCTGTCTAATCTGAACGGCTATGCGCCGCCGATTGCCGTGGAATTTGGACGTAAAACGCTTTATTCCAGTGAGCGTCCATCGTTTATTGAGCTGGAAGAACATGTTCGCGCAGTAAGAAACCCAAACCAGCAGCAGACGACTGAGGAAGCATGAAAAATCAGGCTCATCCTATTGTCGTCGTAAAACGCCGCAGGCACAAACCGCACGGCGGCGGGGCGCACGGCTCCTGGAAAATTGCCTATGCCGATTTTATGACGGCGATGATGGCTTTTTTTCTGGTGATGTGGCTGATTTCCATCTCCAGCCCTAAAGAATTAATTCAGATTGCCGAATATTTTCGTACGCCGTTGGCCACCGCGGTAACGGGGGGGAATCGGATTGCCAATAGCGAGAGCCCGATACCAGGCGGCGGCGATGATTACACCCAACAGCAGGGTGAAGTGGAAAAGCAGCCGAATATCGACGAGCTGAAAAAACGGATGGAGCAGAGTCGGTTAAACAAACTGCGCGGCGATCTGGATCAGCTGATCGAATCCGATCCCAAACTGCGCGCGTTACGTCCGCATCTGAAAATTGATTTAGTTCAGGAGGGGTTGCGCATCCAGATTATCGACAGCCAGAACCGCCCGATGTTTAAAACCGGCAGCGCCGAAGTTGAGCCGTATATGCGCGATATCTTGCGTGCGATTGCGCCAGTGTTAAACGGTATACCTAATCGCATTAGCCTGGCCGGCCATACCGATGACTTTCCCTACGCGAACGGCGAAAAAGGCTATAGCAACTGGGAGTTATCCGCCGATCGCGCCAATGCCTCGCGTCGTGAACTGGTCGCTGGCGGGCTGGATAACGGAAAAGTATTACGGGTGGTTGGCATGGCCGCCACGATGCGGCTGAGCGATCGTGGTCCTGATGACGCCATCAACCGTCGTATAAGCCTGCTGGTGTTAAACAAACAGGCGGAACAGGCCATTTTGCATGAAAACGCTGAAAGCCAGAATGAGCCGGTAAGTGTATTACAACAGCCTGCGGCAGCCCCGCCGGCAAGCGTACCCACATCGCCAAAAGCGGAACCGAGGTGATAGCGTGAGCATGGATATTAGCGATTTTTATCAGACATTTTTTGATGAAGCTGACGAGCTGTTGGCTGATATGGAGCAGCATCTGCTGGATTTGGTGCCGGAATCCCCGGACGCTGAACAACTGAACGCCATTTTTCGCGCGGCGCACTCCATTAAAGGCGGCGCGGGCACATTCGGCTTCACTATTCTGCAGGAAACCACGCATTTAATGGAAAACCTGCTGGATGAAGCCCGACGCGGTGAAATGCAGCTCAATACCGACATTATCAACCTGTTTTTGGAAACGAAAGATATTATGCAGGAACAGCTCGACGCCTATAAAAACTCCGAAGAGCCGGATGCCGCAAGCTTCGAATATATCTGCAATGCGCTACGCCAGTTGGCGCTGGAGGCGAAAGGCGAAACCACGCCGGCGGTCGTAGAAACCGCGGCACTAAGCGCGGCGATCCAGGAAGAGAGCGTAGCCGAAACCGAATCGCCTCGTGACGAGAGTAAACTGCGCATTGTACTTTCACGGTTGAAAGCCAATGAGGTCGATCTGCTTGAAGAAGAGTTGGGCAACCTGGCTACTCTGACGGATGTCGTTAAGGGAGCGGATTCACTGTCGGCAACTCTGGATGGCAGCGTCGCGGAAGATGACATTGTCGCGGTGCTCTGTTTTGTCATTGAGGCCGATCAGATCGCTTTTGAAAAAGTGGTTGCCGCGCCGGTTGAAAAAGCGCAAGAGAAAACCGAGGTAGCGCCTCCGGCAGTCGTTGCGCCAGCCGCCAAAAGCGCGGCGCATGAACATCATGTGGGGCGTGAAAAACCTGCGCGTGAACGCGAGTCCACCAGTATTCGCGTGGCGGTAGAGAAAGTCGATCAGCTCATAAACCTGGTCGGCGAGTTAGTGATTACCCAGTCAATGTTGGCCCAGCGTTCTAATGAGCTGGACCCGGTAAACCACGGCGATCTCATTACCAGTATGGGTCAGTTACAACGTAACGCCCGCGACTTACAAGAGTCGGTGATGTCGATTCGCATGATGCCTATGGAGTACGTCTTCAGCCGTTTCCCGCGTCTGGTACGCGATTTAGCGGGCAAACTGGGCAAGCAGGTAGAGCTGACGCTGGTGGGGAGCTCCACTGAACTTGATAAAAGCCTGATCGAACGCATTATCGACCCGCTGACGCACCTGGTGCGCAACAGTCTCGACCACGGGATTGAAATGCCGGAAAAACGCCTTGAGGCGGGGAAAAATGTTGTCGGCAATCTGATCCTTTCCGCAGAACATCAGGGCGGGAATATTTGTATTGAAGTGACCGATGACGGCGCGGGGCTTAACCGTGAGCGTATCCTGGCGAAGGCCATGTCGCAGGGGATGGCGGTGAATGAAAACATGACTGACGATGAAGTAGGCATGTTGATCTTCGCGCCGGGATTCTCAACTGCGGAACAGGTCACGGATGTCTCCGGTCGCGGCGTTGGCATGGATGTGGTGAAACGTAACATTCAGGAGATGGGCGGTCACGTTGAGATCCAGTCAAAACAAGGCTCCGGCACCACGATTCGTATTCTGCTGCCGCTGACGCTGGCCATCCTCGATGGGATGTCGGTTCGCGTGGCGGGGGAAGTTTTTATCCTGCCGTTAAATGCGGTGATGGAGTCGCTGCAACCGCGTGAAGAGGATCTTCATCCGCTGGCGGGCGGCGAACGGGTTCTGGAAGTTCGCGGCGAGTATTTGCCGCTGGTCGAATTGTGGAAAGTGTTTGACGTGGACGGGGCGAAAACCGAAGCCACGCAGGGCATTGTTGTGATCCTGCAAAGCGCGGGACGCCGTTACGCGCTGCTGGTCGATCAGCTCATCGGCCAGCACCAGGTGGTGGTCAAAAATCTGGAAAGCAATTATCGCAAGGTACCGGGTATTTCCGCCGCGACGATCCTGGGCGACGGCAGCGTCGCGCTGATTGTTGATGTTTCCGCATTGCAGGGTTTAAACCGCGAACAACGTATGGCGATCACAGCCGCCTGATTGAGTGAGAAGGGAATAATATGACCGGTATGAGTAATGTAAGCAAACTGGCCGGCGAGCCGTCAGGTCAGGAATTCCTGGTGTTTACACTGGGAAATGAAGAGTACGGCATCGATATCCTGAAAGTACAGGAGATCCGTGGCTATGACCAGGTGACGCGCATCGCCAATACACCGGCCTTTATAAAAGGGGTGACTAACCTGCGCGGCGTGATTGTCCCCATTGTCGATCTGCGCGTGAAATTCTGCGAAGGCGACGTTGAGTATGATGACAATACGGTAGTGATCGTACTGAATCTGGGGCAACGCGTCGTCGGGATAGTGGTAGACGGCGTGTCTGACGTACTGTCGTTAACGGCGGAACAGATCCGTCCGGCGCCAGAATTTGCCGTGACCTTGTCAACAGAATATTTGACGGGATTAGGCGCGCTCGGCGAGCGTATGCTGATTCTGGTGAATATCGAAAAACTGCTTAACAGCGAAGAGATGGCGCTGCTGGATATCGCAGCATCACACGTCGCGTAATAACGTTGCCGGATGGCGTCGCGCCATCCGGCAATATTCACCGTTATGCTTCCGCCAGCGGTGAGAGTGCCTCTTCATCGCCCGCGCCCAGCCCCTGCATTTTGCGCCGGCATCGCCGCTGCGACACTATTATTGTCAATATCGTCTTCCGGAACAGCGTATTTCCTTTTTGCAAAAGTAAAGTTATCACCGCAGGTGCCGATAACGTTGATAACTCGTTATCAGGAAGGTGCCTTATGTTTAACCGTATCCGCGTTGTCACAATGCTGATGATGGTGCTGGGGGTTTTCGCACTGCTACAGCTTGTTTCCGGTGGTTTGCTGTTTTCTTCATTACAGCATAACCAACAAAGTTTTGTTATTTCTAACGAATTACGCCAGCAACAAAGCGAACTCACGTCGACATGGGACTTAATGCTGCAAACGCGCATTAACCTGAGCCGCTCCGCCGCACGCATGATGATGGACGCTTCTAACCAGCAGAGCAGCGCCAAAACGGATTTACTCCAGAATGCAAAAACGACCCTCGCACAGGCGGCGGCGCACTACGCCAATTTCAAAAACATGACGCCATTGCCAGTGATGGCGGAGGCCAGCGCGAACGTCGATGAAAAATATCAGCGCTATCAGGCCGCATTAACCGAACTTATTCAGTTTCTGGACAATGGCAATATGGATGCCTACTTCGCCCAGCCAACCCAGGGAATGCAAAACGCGTTGGGCGAGGCGCTGGGCAATTACGCCCGGGTGAGCGAAAACCTGTACCGCCAGACATTTGATCAAAGCGCTCATGACTACCGTTTTGCGCAATGGCAACTGGGGGTTCTTGCGGTCGTGCTGGTGCTGATTTTGATGGTGGTTTGGTTCGGCATTCGTCATGCCCTGCTTAACCCATTAGCGCGAGTGATTACTCATATCCGTGAAATTGCCAGCGGCGATCTGACGAAAACGCTCACCGTCTCAGGACGTAATGAAATTGGCGAACTGGCGGGAACGGTTGAACATATGCAACGCTCGCTGATTGACACCGTGACGCAGGTTCGTGAAGGTTCGGATGCGATTTATTCCGGCACCAGTGAAATTGCCGCCGGTAATACCGACCTCTCTTCCCGTACCGAACAGCAGGCCTCCGCTCTGGAGGAGACGGCGGCCAGCATGGAACAACTGACGGCCACCGTGAAGCAAAACGCCGATAATGCCCGTCAGGCTTCGCAACTGGCGCAAAGCGCCTCCGAGACCGCGCGTCATGGCGGCAAAGTGGTTGACGGCGTGGTAAACACCATGCACGAAATTGCCGACAGTTCGAAAAAAATCGCTGACATTATCAGCGTTATCGACGGTATTGCCTTCCAGACTAACATTCTGGCGCTGAACGCGGCGGTAGAAGCGGCGCGCGCGGGAGAGCAGGGGCGCGGTTTTGCGGTCGTGGCAGGCGAGGTGCGTAATCTGGCCAGCCGCAGCGCCCAGGCGGCGAAAGAAATAAAAGCGTTGATTGAAGATTCCGTCTCGCGTGTCGATACCGGTTCTGTGCTGGTGGAAAGCGCCGGGGAAACCATGACTGACATCGTCAATGCCGTTACGCGCGTCACGGATATCATGGGCGAAATCGCCTCCGCCTCGGATGAGCAAAGCCGGGGTATCGATCAGGTCGCTTTGGCCGTTTCCGAAATGGATCGCGTAACGCAACAGAACGCCTCGCTGGTTCAGGAATCCGCAGCGGCCGCCGCCGCGCTGGAAGAGCAGGCCAGCCGTCTGACCCAGGCGGTATCGGCTTTCCGCCTGGCATCGCGACCGCTGGCGGTAAATAAACCTGAGATGCGTTTGTCAGTGGACGCTCAGTCCGGCAATACGCCGCGGCCCTTAGCCGCCGGGGATGATGCGAACTGGGAAACCTTCTGATCGACGTGCGCTGTCGGTTATCGATTAATTTGCGAACCCGCCGATCCCTTTCGTCTGGTTCGCATAGATAAAAGCAAAAAATGTGTAATACGGGAAGCATGGCGCTGCCGCAGGGCGCGCCCGTTGTACTTTGAATGTGATTAAGAAGGCGCTATGACATCATCTCTGCCCTCCGGGCAAACGTCAGTATTGTTACAGATGACACAGCGCCTCGCGCTGTCCGACGCGCATTTTCGTCGGATATGTCAATTAATCTACCAGCGCGCAGGGATCGTGCTGGCCGACCATAAGCGGGATATGGTTTATAACCGCCTGGTCCGTCGGCTGCGTACCCTGGGACTGGATGATTTTGGCCGTTATCTCAGTATGCTGGAGGCTAACCAAAACAGCGCTGAGTGGCAGGCTTTTATCAACGCTCTGACTACCAACCTGACCGCCTTTTTTCGCGAGGCGCACCATTTTCCCATCCTTGCGGAACATGCGCGTCGCCGCCACGGCGAGTACCGCGTCTGGAGTGCGGCGGCATCGACAGGAGAAGAACCTTACAGTATCGCCATTACGCTGGCGGATGCGTTGGGGATGGCCCCCGGTCGCTGGAAAGTATTCGCCAGCGATATTGATACTGAAGTGCTGGAAAAAGCGAGAAGCGGTATTTATCGCCTCAGCGAACTGAAAACGTTATCGCCGCAGCAGCTACAACGCTACTTCATGCGCGGTACGGGGCCGCATGAAGGACTGGTGCGCGTGCGTCAGGAACTGGCCAATTATGTTGAATTTTCCTCCGTTAATTTGTTGGAAAAGCAGTACAACGTACCCGGTCCCTTTGACGCGATTTTTTGCCGTAACGTCATGATCTATTTTGATAAAACGACTCAGGAGGACATTCTGCGCCGTTTTGTTCCACTCCTTAAACCTGACGGACTGTTGTTTGCCGGTCACTCAGAAAACTTTAGCAACCTCGTGCGCGAGTTTAGCCTGCGCGGACAGACGGTGTATGCGCTAAGTAAGGATAAAGCATGAGTAAAATCAGGGTATTGTCAGTTGATGATTCCGCGCTAATGCGCCAAATCATGACTGAAATTATTAATAGCCATAGCGATATGGAGATGGTGGCGACTGCGCCGGACCCGTTGGTCGCCAGGGATCTCATCAAAAAATTTAATCCGGACGTATTGACCCTGGACGTTGAGATGCCGCGTATGGACGGCCTCGATTTTCTGGAAAAACTGATGCGCCTGCGACCGATGCCGGTGGTGATGGTCTCTTCGCTGACCGGGAAAGGTTCCGAAGTGACGCTACGGGCGCTGGAGTTGGGGGCCATCGATTTTGTCACCAAACCGCAGCTTGGCATTCGTGAAGGTATGCTGGCGTATAGCGAGATGATCGCCGAAAAAGTGCGTACCGCCGCGCGGGCCCGCATCGCCGCACATAAACCGATGGCGGCCCCGACAACCTTAAAAGCGGGTCCGCTGCTCAGTTCGGAAAAACTGATTGCTATCGGCGCTTCAACGGGCGGTACTGAAGCTATCCGACATGTGCTGCAACCGCTGCCGCTTTCCAGTCCGGCAGTGATTATTACGCAGCATATGCCGCCTGGCTTTACCCGCTCGTTTGCCGAGCGTCTGAATAAACTCTGTCAAATCAGCGTGAAGGAAGCCGAGGACGGCGAACGCGTATTGCCAGGTCATGCCTACATTGCGCCCGGCGACAAGCATATGGAGCTGGCGCGTAGCGGGGCGAATTATCAAATCAAAATTCATGATGGCCCGCCGGTAAACCGGCATCGGCCTTCCGTGGATGTGCTGTTTCATTCGGTGGCGAAACACGCGGGGCGCAACGCCGTAGGCGTCATTCTTACGGGGATGGGCAACGATGGCGCCGCTGGAATGTTAGCGATGTACCAGGCTGGCGCCTGGACCATTGCGCAAAACGAAGCAAGTTGTGTGGTGTTCGGCATGCCGCGCGAGGCCATCAATATGGGTGGCGTAAGCGAAGTGGTCGATCTTAGCCAGGTAAGCCAGCAGATGCTGGCGAAAATCAGTGCCGGACAGGCGATACGTATTTGAACCAGGAGTAGTATTTTATGGCGGATAAAGAGCTTAAATTTTTGGTTGTGGATGACTTTTCGACCATGCGTCGTATCGTGCGCAACCTCTTAAAAGAGCTTGGATTTAACAATGTGGAAGAGGCCGAAGACGGCGTCGATGCGCTGAACAAGCTCCAGGCGGGCGGCTTTGGTTTTATTATCTCCGACTGGAACATGCCGAACATGGATGGCCTGGAGCTGCTGAAAACCATTCGCGCCGATAGCGCCATGTCGGCGTTACCCGTGTTGATGGTCACGGCGGAAGCCAAAAAAGAGAATATTATCGCCGCCGCACAGGCTGGCGCCAGCGGTTATGTCGTAAAACCGTTCACCGCAGCGACTCTGGAAGAGAAGCTCAACAAAATCTTTGAGAAACTGGGCATGTGAGGATGCGATGATGATGCAACCATCTATCAAGCCTGCTGATGAAGGCTCAGCAGGAGACATCATTGCGCGCATCGGTAGTCTGACCCGAATGCTGCGCGACAGCCTGCGTGAACTGGGGCTGGACCAGGCGATTGCCGAAGCGGCGGAGGCGATCCCTGATGCGCGCGACCGTCTGGATTACGTCGTCCAGATGACGGCGCAGGCGGCGGAACGCGCGCTAAACAGTGTCGAAGCCTCGCAGCCGCATCAGGATGCGATGGAAAAAGAGGCGAAAGCGCTAACCCAACGTTGGGACGAGTGGTTTGACAATCCGATCGAGCTTTCCGACGCCCGTGAACTGGTGACGGATACGCGCCAGTTTCTCAGGGATGTCCCGGGCCATACCAGCTTTACTAACGCGCAACTGCTGGACATCATGATGGCGCAGGATTTCCAGGATCTGACGGGTCAGGTGATCAAACGCATGATGGACGTGATTCAGGAGATTGAACGCCAGTTGTTAATGGTGCTGCTGGAAAACATCCCGGAACAGAGCGCGCGACCAAAACGCGAGAACGAAAGCTTGCTCAACGGCCCGCAGGTGGATACCTCGAAAGCTGGCGTCGTTGCCAGTCAGGATCAGGTGGACGACCTGCTGGACAGTCTTGGCTTTTAAGCTTTTTTGACCTGATGGCGCGGCGCTTATCGGGTCCGAATCCGTCAACCCGGCCGGATACGAGACTTTCTTATCGTATCCGGCTATCTCTATTAACGCCATAAACCCCGCCTTTTTTACCGCTTACTCTGCCCATTGGCGTAAAGCGGTTCTGGCATCATTCTCGCTTATCAATCTATCCAGGGTTTGCTGCGTGGCAGAAGAGAGCGACGACGACAAAACAGAAGCCCCCACACCCCACCGACTTGAAAAAGCGCGGGAAGAAGGGCAGATCCCCCGTTCCAGAGAACTGACCTCACTGCTGATATTGCTGGTGGGCGTTTGTATTATTTGGTTCGGCGGCGAGTCGTTAGCGCGGCAGCTGGCGGGAATGCTCTCAGCAGGCCTGCACTTCGATCACCGTATGGTGAACGATCCTAACCTGATCCTGGGGCAGATAATTTTGCTGATTAAAGCGGCGATGATGGCACTGCTACCGCTCATCGCGGGCGTGGTGCTGGTGGCGCTTATCTCGCCGGTTATGCTTGGCGGCCTGATTTTTAGCGGTAAGTCGCTACAGCCAAAATTTTCTAAATTAAACCCGCTGCCGGGAATTAAGCGCATGTTTTCGGCGCAGACCGGCGCGGAACTGCTAAAAGCGGTGTTGAAATCCACGCTGGTCGGCTGCGTTACCGGCTTTTATCTCTGGCATCACTGGCCGCAAATGATGCGCCTGATGGCGGAGTCGCCGATCGTCGCAATGGGGAATGCGCTGGATCTGGTTGGACTCTGCGCGTTACTGGTGGTACTGGGCGTGATTCCAATGGTGGGATTTGACGTGTTTTTCCAGATCTTTAGCCACCTGAAAAAATTACGCATGTCGCGGCAGGACATTCGCGACGAATTTAAAGAGAGCGAAGGCGATCCGCATGTTAAGGGTAAAATTCGCCAGATGCAACGCGCCGCCGCGCAGCGCCGCATGATGGAAGATGTGCCGAAAGCGGACGTCATTGTCACCAACCCGACGCACTATTCCGTGGCGCTGCAGTATGACGAAAACAAAATGAGCGCGCCGAAAGTGGTTGCGAAGGGAGCTGGATTAATAGCGCTGCGCATTCGCGAGATCGGCGCTGAACATCGGGTTCCCACTTTAGAAGCGCCGCCGCTGGCGCGGGCACTATATCGCCACGCCGAAATCGGCCAGCAAATTCCCGGGCAGTTATATGCTGCCGTTGCGGAAGTGTTGGCCTGGGTCTGGCAGCTTAAACGCTGGCGGCTTGCGGGCGGGCAACGTCCTCCACAACCTGAGAACCTTCCGGTGCCAGAAGCGCTGGATTTTATGAACGAGAAGAATACTGATGGCTAATCTGGTCGCGATGCTGCGCCTGCCCAGCAACCTGAAATCGACGCAATGGCAAATTCTTGCCGGGCCGATCCTCATTCTGCTGATTTTGTCGATGATGGTGCTGCCGCTACCTGCTTTTATCCTCGACTTATTGTTTACCTTTAATATTGCGCTATCGATCATGGTGCTGCTGGTGGCGATGTTTACCCAGCGTACTCTGGATTTTGCCGCGTTTCCGACCATCCTGCTGTTTACCACGCTACTGCGTCTGGCGCTTAACGTGGCCTCAACGCGTATTATTTTGATGGAAGGGCATACCGGCGCGGCGGCGGCGGGAAAGGTAGTGGAGGCGTTCGGTCATTTCCTGGTCGGCGGTAACTTCGCGATCGGGATTGTGGTTTTTATCATCCTCGTCATTATCAACTTCATGGTCATCACCAAAGGCGCCGGACGTATTGCCGAAGTCGGCGCGCGCTTTGTGCTGGATGGTATGCCCGGTAAGCAAATGGCGATTGACGCCGATCTTAATGCCGGTCTGATTGGTGAAGACGAGGCCAAAAAACGGCGTTCAGAAGTCACTCAGGAAGCAGATTTCTACGGCTCGATGGACGGGGCAAGTAAATTTGTACGCGGCGACGCCATCGCCGGTATTCTCATCATGGTCATTAACGTGGTCGGCGGGCTGCTGGTCGGCGTATTGCAGCACGGAATGAGCATAGGCAGCGCGGCGGAAAGCTACACCCTGCTGACCATTGGCGACGGCCTGGTCGCCCAGATCCCGGCGCTGGTTATCTCCACGGCGGCGGGCGTCATTGTGACCCGCGTCAGTACCGATCAGGATGTAGGCGAGCAGATGGTTGGCCAACTGTTCAGTAATCCAAGGGTGATGCTGCTGGCGGCGGCGGTGCTGGGGCTGCTTGGCATGGTGCCTGGAATGCCTAACCTGGTATTTTTACTCTTTACCGCCGCTTTGCTCGGCCTGGCATGGTGGCTGCGCGGGCGTGAAGAAAAAGCGCCGGAGGAGCCGCAGCCGGTAAAAATGCCGGAAAATAACTCGGTGGTCGAAGCCACCTGGAATGACGTACAGCTTGAGGATTCACTGGGAATGGAAGTGGGCTACCGCCTGATCCCGATGGTGGATTTTCAACAGGATGGTGAATTGCTCGGACGTATTCGCAGCATTCGTAAAAAATTCGCGCAGGATATGGGGTTCCTGCCGCCGGTGGTCCATATTCGCGACAATATGGATTTACAGCCTGCGCGCTACCGTATTTTGATGAAAGGGGTAGAGATCGGCAGCGGGGACGCCTATCCGGGACGTTGGCTGGCTATTAACCCCGGCACGGCGGCGGGAACGCTACCGGGCGAGAAAACCGTCGATCCAGCTTTTGGCCTTGATGCCATCTGGATTGAAAGCGCCCTGAAAGAGCAGGCGCAAATTCAGGGCTTTACCGTTGTTGAAGCCAGTACCGTTGTGGCGACGCACCTTAACCACTTGATTGGCCAATTCTCCGCCGAACTGTTTGGCCGCCAGGAAGCGCAGCAACTGTTGGATCGTGTCTCTCAGGAGATGCCTAAACTCACGGAGGATCTGGTCCCCGGCGTCGTGACCCTCACGACTTTACACAAAGTCCTGCAAAACTTATTGGCGGAAAAAGTCCCGATTCGCGATATGCGCACCATTCTGGAAACGCTGGCGGAACATGCGCCGTTACAAAGCGATCCGCATGAATTAACCGCCGTGGTACGCGTGGCATTAGGACGAGCGATTACGCAACAGTGGTTCCCCGGTAATGAAGAAGTGCAGGTGATTGGCCTGGATACCGCGCTGGAGCGTTTGCTGCTTCAGGCATTGCAGGGCGGCGGTGGACTTGAGCCAGGGTTGGCGGATCGCCTGCTGGCGCAGACGCAAGAGGCGCTTTCTCGCCAGGAGATGCTTGGCGCGCCGCCGGTATTACTGGTTAACCATGCGCTACGTCCATTATTGTCCCGCTTTTTGCGGCGCAGTTTACCGCAGCTGGTGGTGTTGTCGAACCTTGAGCTTTCCGATAACCGTCATATCCGCATGACGGCGACCATTGGAGGAAAATAATGCGTAAATGGCTGGCGTTGTTGCTCTTTCCCCTGACGGTTCAGGCCGCAGGCGAAGGCGCGTGGCAGGATAGCGGTATGGGTGTAACCTTAAATTACCGGGGTGTTTCCGCATCGTCTTCGCCATTGTCGGCGCGTCAGCCGGTTTCCGGTGTGATGACGCTGGTCGCCTGGCGTTATGAACTGAATGGCCCGACCCCCGCGGGCTTACGGGTACGTTTATGTTCCCAGTCCCGTTGCGTAGAACTTGATGGTCAGAGTGGCACGACCCACGGTTTTGCTCATGTTCCCGCAGTCGAGCCGCTCCGCTTTGTCTGGGAAGTCCCCGGCGGCGGCCGGCTTATCCCGGCGTTAAAAGTGCGGAGCAACCAGGTGATTGTGAACTACCGCTAACCGCCCCTTTCTTTGCCAGGTAGCAGACCTGACTCTCTTTTTGAATAAATAGAAACGCTGTTTTATAAAATGGTGAGGTAGGTTGCCGGACTCTTTGCGTTTTTGCCATTTACGCTCTGGCAATGGCAGAAACAAAAAGGTTTCCGCCCAGCTTAGCTTTTACTGTAGCGAATCGACTGCGTCGGCGGTAAAACTGCACGCAGCACTGAATTCGACATTACACAGAGGTTAAGCAAATGATGGTTTATCCAGTCAAACACAGTCCGCTATTGCGTCAGCCTGAGCATTTTATCGCCAGAGATGAACTAAAAGCCCTGGTGCAAAAGGTGACGCATAACCTGGTCAATATTAAAGATGAGACAGGCGAATTTTTATTGCGACTGGACGACGGACGCGTGATCGATACTAAAGGCTGGGCCGGATGGGAGTGGACGCACGGCGTGGGCCTGTACGGAATGTATCACTATTACCAACAGACCGGCGACCAGACGATGCGTAAGATCATTGATGACTGGTTTGCCGATCGTTTTGCGGAAGGCGCGACGACGAAAAACGTTAATACGATGGCGCCGTTTTTAACGCTGGCGTATCGCTATGAAGAGACGCGTAATCCAGCGTATTTACCGTGGCTGGAAACGTGGGCCGAATGGGCGATGAATGAAATGCCCCGTACCGATCACGGCGGAATGCAGCACATCACGCTGGCGGAGGAAAATCATCAGCAGATGTGGGACGACACGCTAATGATGACGGTGCTGCCGCTGGCGAAAATCGGTAAGCTGTTGAGCCGGCCGGAATACGTGGAAGAGGCAACCTATCAGTTCCTGCTACACGTGCAGAATTTGATGGATAAAGAGACGGGGCTGTGGTTCCACGGCTGGAGCTATGACGGTCATCATAACTTCGCTAACGCTCGCTGGGCGCGCGGCAACAGCTGGCTGACCATTGTGATCCCGGATTTTCTTGAACTGCTGGACTTGCCGGAAAATAATGCCGTGCGCCGTTACCTGGTCCAGGTACTGAATGCGCAGATCGCCGCGCTGGCGAAATGTCAGGATGAAAGCGGTTTGTGGCATACGCTGCTTGACGATCCGCACTCTTATCTTGAGGCGTCGGCGACGGCGGGTTTTGCCTACGGTATTCTTAAAGCGGTGCGCAAACGCTATGTCGGGCGGCACTATGCGCAGGTGGCGGAAAAAGCTATCCGGGGGATAGTGAAACATATCTCGCCGGAAGGCGAACTGCTGCAAACGTCATTTGGCACTGGCATGGGCCACGATCTCGATTTTTACCGTCATATTCCGTTGACCTCTATGCCTTACGGGCAGGCGATGGCAATGCTGTGTTTGACGGAATATCTGCGTAACTATTTCTGATGTATGCGGATATTCCGGTCGTATCCTTGTCTGATGGCGCTTTGCTTATTTGACTATGGCGCCTGACCCGACTGTGTGGTATCAGCCTGTGGATCAAACAGGTGGTCAAGGATTTTTCGCATGATGGGCGCGGCGGTAACGCCGTCGCTTCCGCCGTTTTCCAGAATCAAGGCAATAGCGACCTTAGGGTTTTTATACGGTGCAAAAGCGGTATAAAACACATGATCGCGCAGGCGAATGGGGATCATTTTCGCGTTGTAGGTCTGATTTTCTTTCAGGCTAAATACCTGCGACGTGCCGCTTTTGGCCGCAATGCCGTAGGGCGCGGTGTGAAAGAACTTATAGCCCGTTCCGTTGGGTGCATTCGCCATGCCATACATCGCCTGACGCACCAGTCCCCAGTATGGCGACGCCGGATCGGCTATCTGTGCCGGTGTTCCTGAAGGGCGATACGGAACCACCGTTTTGCCGCTCTCTTCATTGAGTAACAGGTGAGGGGCAATCACCTTACCGTTGTTGATGAGCGCCACCATCGCTTTTACCATCTGGATGGGGGTGGCAATCCAGTAACCCTGGCCGATGCCGACAGAAATGGTATCGCCCTGATACCAGGCTTTTTTATGGACCCGCTGTTTCCATGCGCGGCTGGGAAGCAGCCCGTCATATTCTTCATTAAGGTCGATGCCCGTCGGTTTGCCATAGCCGAACTGAGACAACATCGTGTCGATACGGTCAATACCCATCATATAAGCGACCTGATAGAAAAAGGTATCCGCAGATTCCTCAATCGCTTTAGTGACATCCAGCATACCGTGTCCGGTTTTTTTCCAGTCCCGGTAATGTCGCTGCGTGCCGGGAAGCGTCCAGGTTGGCGCGCCAAAGAAGGTGGTTTGCGGCGTAATAATCCCGCTTAACAGCGCGGACATCGCCATATAGGGTTTAACCGTTGACGCCGGGGGATAAAGCCCTTGCGTCACGCGGTTGATCAGCGGCAGATTTTTATCGTGCAGCAGTTTGCCGTAATCCTGATAGCTAATGCCTTTTACAAAGGGGTTCGGGTCGTAGCTGGGCATAGATACCATCGCCAGCACTGAACCATCGTGCGGATCTTCAACCAGTACGGCAGCACGCTGCCCGGCCAGCAAACTTTCTATGTACTCTTGTAAATGGAGATCCAGCGTCAGGTGAATATTCTTACCCGCGATGGGAGGAACGTCTTTCAGCAGGCGGACAATACGCCCGTGATTATCCACCTCGACCTCCTGATAACCGGTTTTGCCATGAAGATCGTTTTCGTAGTAACGCTCAATCCCCTGTTTACCGATGTTATGGTCCGCCGCGTAATTCTCTGCCAGCCCTTTTTTATCCAGCGCTTTAAGGTCGTTATCGTTTATCTTTGACACGTAACCGAGCACATGCGCCAGCTCCGCGCCGTAAGGATACTGCCGATCCTGATAGCTATTGATCGTGACGCCGTTGAAATGAAACTGATTGACCGCAAAGCGTGCGATTTCAACATCCGTTAGCGCGTTTTTGAGCACTACCGGACGATAGCGGCTACTGGATTTTAGCGCACGGCGAAAGTCGGCGATATCGTCGGGGGAGAGATCAACAATAGGGGTGAGCTGTTTTAGCAGCGCATCCATATCGGCAATTTTATAGGGCGTAACCGCGATATCATACCAGGTTACGTTACGCACCAGCGGAATGCCGTTGCGATCGTAAATGATGCCGCGCGTGGGCGCGACGGGTAGCATCTTGATATCGTTCTCATTCGAACGGGTAGTGTAGTAGTGGTGCTGACGGATTTGCAAGTTATAGAGGTTGAAGATCAGGATACCAAAGCAGACAACCACTACACCAAACGCCACAATCACACGTCTCAGGAAGAGTTTCTCTTCCGCATCAAAGTCTTTAAAAGTCATTACCTGTACCTGAACAATCCGCCGCCTAATGATACGGGGCGGTCAGCGCCAGCACAGGTAAAAGATGTTCCATCTCTCTATAGAAATGTGTCATTCCTTGTGATTTGTTACAGATATACCGCTGTGGCAATAAAAAGGCCTGAGTCCGTTACCCGGAGTCAGGCCTGATGATGTTAACGACGGCGCGTTTACATGCGTTCTACGGTTTCGATACCCAACGTATCCAGACCCAGTTTCAGCGTCTTCGCCGTCAGTTGCGCCAGTTTTAGGCGGCTATTGCGAACCGCGTCATTCTCAGCGCTGAGAATAGGGCAGTGCTCGTAGAAGCCGGAGAACAGCCCGGCGACGTCATACAGATACGCGCACATGACGTGCGGCGTACCTTCACGCGCGACCACCGTCAGGGTTTCTTCAAACTGCAGCAGACGGGCAGCGAGCTGCGCTTCGCGATCTTCGCTAATGATAACCGGCGCGCTCGCCAGCGCCTGCTCGTCGATGTCCGCTTTACGGAAAACAGACAGCACACGCGTATAGGCATACTGCATATAAGGTGCGGTATTACCTTCGAAAGCCAACATATTATCCCAGTCGAAGATATAGTCAGTGGTGCGGTTTTTTGACAGATCGGCGTATTTCACCGCGCCAATACCGACGGCGTTAGCCAGTTTTTCCAGCTCGTCAGCCGGCATATCCGGGTTCTTCTCCGCCACCAGACGACGCGCGCGCTCCAGCGCCTCATCCAACAGATCCGCCAGTTTCACCGTACCGCCCGCGCGAGTTTTAAACGGTTTACCGTCTTTACCCAACATCATGCCGAACATATGATGTTCCAGCGGAACGGAATCCGGTACATAACCGGCTTTGCGCACAATGGTCCAGGCTTGCATCAGGTGCTGGTGCTGACGGGAGTCAATGTAGTAGAGCACGCGGTCGGCGTGCAGCGTTTCGTAACGGTATTTGGCGCAGGCGATATCGGTAGTGGTATACAGATAACCGCCATCTTTCTTCTGAATAATGACGCCCATCGGGTCGCCTTCCTTGTTTTTAAACTCATCAAGGAAAACCACCGTTGCGCCTTCGCTTTCAACCGCCAGGCCTTTGGCTTTCAGATCGGCGACAATGCCCGGCAGCATCGGATTATACAGACTTTCGCCCATCACATCGTCACGCGTCAAAGTGACGTTCAGGCGATCATAGGTGATCTGGTTTTGCGTCATCGTGATATCAACCAGCTTACGCCACATCTCACGGAAATAGGCATCACCGCTCTGCAATTTGACGACGTAGTTACGCGCGCGCTCGGCAAACGCTTCATCTTCGTCATAATGCTTTTTCGCATCGCGGTAAAATCCTTCGAGATCCGCCAGCGCCATGTCGCCCGCGTTTTCCTGCTGCTGTTTTTCCAGCCAGGCGATAAGCATACCGAACTGGGTGCCCCAGTCGCCGACGTGGTTAGCGCGAATAACATGATGGCCCAGAAACTCCAGCGTGCGCACTGCCGCATCGCCGATAATCGTGGAGCGTAGATGACCGACGTGCATCTCTTTCGCGACGTTGGGCGCGGAGTAGTCGACGACAATCGTCTGGCGAGTCGGCTGAGAAACGCCCAGACGTTCGGAGGCCAGCGCCTGTTGCACCTGTTCAGCGAGAAAAGCCGGTTCGAGGAAAATATTGATAAAGCCAGGGCCGGCGATTTCAACCTTGCTGGCGATGCCGCTGAGATCCAGATGAGTCAGCACCTGCTCTGCAAGTTGTCGGGGGGCCATACCCAGTTTTTTCGCAACTGCCATCATGCCGTTGGCCTGATAGTCGCCGAACTGAACTTTGGCTGACTGACGAACCTGGGGCTCGCAATCTGCAGGCGCGCCTGCAGCAATCATGGCCTGACTAACTTTTTCTGAGAGAAGAGCCTGAATATTCACCGGAATACCTTACGTTTATGAAGCGGACTGTATTGCCCGCGCCAGTTTAAGAATTAGGGCGGGAGTATACTGCAAATGCCCGTTGGCGTCAGCAT
The DNA here is from genome assembly GCF_046569525.1 of Salmonella sp. 741265055_HSA. Lineage (NCBI taxonomy): Bacteria > Pseudomonadati > Pseudomonadota > Gammaproteobacteria > Enterobacterales > Enterobacteriaceae > Salmonella > Salmonella sp. 741265055_HSA. Next base: position 30,704 of record NZ_JBKFSQ010000041.1, read on the forward strand.
TGCGCGCGCGGCGCGTCGCCTGAAATATACGCAACAATAATCTGCATAAGCATTCAATAAACGCCCAATCAAATCAAAGGTTGGTTGCCGGGGCGCAACAGCGTAAATTAGCGGTTTTCACAGCAAGAAGAGCGTCCTGATATGGCGAACTGGCAACACATTGACGAACTGCATGATATTTCCGCAGATTTACCGCGATTCACTCTGGCGTTCAGAGAACTTTCCACTCGCCTTGGTCTGCAGATTAGCGCCCTTGAGGCCGATCACATTTCATTGCGCTGTCACCAGAATACGACGGCGGAGCGTTGGCGTCGCGGTTTTGAACAATGCGGCGAGCTACTGTCGGAAAATATCATCAACGGCAGGCCGATTTGTCTGTTTAAACTGCATGAGCCGGTATGTGTGGAACACTGGCGGTTTTCTGTTATTGAATTACCGTGGCCGGGAGAAAAACGCTATCCACACGAAGGGTGGGAGCATATTGAAATCGTGCTGCCCGGCGAGCCGGAGACCTTGAACGCGAGGGCCCTGGCGTTGTTGTCGGATGAGGGGCTTAGTCAGCCGGGGATAGTGGTTAAAACCAGTTCGCCACAGGGCGAGCATGAACGTTTGCCAAACCCTACGCTGGCCGTGACCGATGGCCGCGTCACGGTAAAATTTCATCCATGGTCGATTGAAGCGATTGTCGCCAGCGAACAGGCGGCCCATTAACCTGCCGAGCGGAGTGAATATGGCGTTACTTGAGATCTGTTGTTACAGCATGGAATGCGCGCTCAGCGCACAGCGAAACGGCGCGGATCGTATCGAACTGTGCGCCGCGCCGAAAGAAGGGGGGCTTACGCCTTCGCTGGGCGTCTTACGCAGCGTGCGCGAGCATATTACGATTCCCGTACATCCGATTATTCGTCCTCGCGGCGGGGATTTTTACTACACTGACGGCGAATTTGCCGCCATGCTGGAAGATATCCGCCTCGTCAGAGAGTTGGGTTTTCCCGGGCTGGTTACTGGCGTGTTGACCGTTGATGGGGATGTCGATATGTCGCGAATGGAAAAAATAATGGCGGCGGCCGGACCGCTGGCGGTGACATTCCACCGCGCCTTCGATATGTGCGCTAATCCCTTCAATGCGCTAAAGAATCTGGCTGACGCAGGCGTAGCAAGAGTACTGACTTCCGGGCAAAAAGCCGATGCGGCGCAAGGTTTATCAATAATTATGGAACTTATTGCCCAGGGGGATGCTCTAACCATTATGGCTGGTGCGGGGGTTCGTGCAAATAACCTGCAGAATTTCCTCGATGCCGGAGTACGGGAAGTACACAGTTCCGCCGGAGTCTTACTGCCTTCGCCGATGCGCTATCGCAATCAGGGGTTATCGATGTCTGCCGATATACAGGCGGACGAGTATTCTCGCTATAGGGTAGAGGGTGCGGCGGTCGCTGAAATGAAAGGAATCATTGTTCGCCATCAGGCCAAATGATTTTTACCGTTGCATCATGTCGCCCAATATGATGCTTGCTCGTACCAGGCCCCTGCCAATTCAACAGGGGCCTTTTTTTCTCCTCCATATTTCAAGCCGCAGCAGCGTTGGCCGCCTCGCGTACCCCGGTCACGTAGCTACCTACGTTCCCGGGGATTTGCTGCGTTGCCGCCTTGCTGCAACTTGAACTATTTTGGAGAAAATGTGCCCCCAGTCAAAAATGACTAGGGTTTACGCGCAATCAATACCGCGCGCTGCGGGGCGGGGTAGCCTTCTACCGTTTTACTGTGGTCGTTCGGGTCGAGGAAATCGGCCAGCGACTCGGTAACCATCCATTCGGTACGGCGCTGCTCTTCGGTGGTAGTGACGCAAACGTCAGCGATACGCACATCAATAAAGCCGCATTTTTCCAGCCATTTTTTTAATGCCGGCGCGGAAGGAATAAAATAGACATTACGCATCTGGGCATAGCGATCCCCGGGCACCAAAACGGTATTTTCGTCGCCGTCGACGACCAGCGTTTCCAGTACCAGCTCACCCTCGTTGACCAACTGATCTTTTAACTGCCACAGATGCTCCAGCGGCGAGCGACGGTGATAAAGCACCCCCATCGAGAAGACGGTATCAAATGCTTTCAGCGCCGGGAGTTGTTCAATGCCTAACGGCAGCAGATGCGCGCGCTGATCGTTACCCAACAGTTTACGCACCGCCTCAAACTGGCAGAGGAAAAGCTGCGTAGGATCGATGCCGACCGCCAGATGTGCGCCTGCGCCAATCATCCGCCACAGGTGATAGCCGCTGCCGCAGCCGACATCAAGGATTGTCCGGCCGGTTAAATCTGACAGATGCGGCAGTACGCGATCCCACTTCCAGTCGGAGCGCCATTCGGTATCAATATCTACGCCATAAAGCGAGAACGGGCCTTTACGCCACGGCATCAGATTACGCAGCAATGTATCAATACGCTTTAGCTGACCTTCGCTGAGCGGCGTTTCGCTTTCCGCCGTGACGCTGTGCAGTAAATCCAGCCGCCAGGGCGTCATTTCCGGTAAAAATTCTACCGCGTTCGACCACTGTTTAAACAAGCCATGCTGCTGCTCGCGTTGCCAGGCGGCAATCTGCGCGGGCAATGTTTCCAGCCAGTGGGAGAGATGATTTTTAGCAATGAGCTGATAAAAGTTACCAAACTCGATCATGCGGCAACTCCGGCTTTTAACGCGACAAGCGACCCGAAATTAAAGCACTGGAACCACAGTTCACTGTGTTCGAAACCCGCCTGACGCAGGCGCGCTTTATGTGTTTCCACCGAGTCGGTGAGCATCACGTTTTCCAGCATACTGCGCTTCTGGCTGATCTCCAGTTCGCTGTACCCATTCGCGCGTTTAAAATCGTGGTGCATGTTGAATAACAGCTCGCCCACTTTCGCGTCTTCAAAGCTAAATTTTTCCGACAGTACCAGCGCGCCGCCGGGATTCAACCCCAGGTAAATCTTATCCAGCAATGCCTGGCGTTCGGCAGGTTCAAGGAATTGCAGGGTAAAATTCAGCACCACCATCGAGGCGTTTTCAATAGTGATATCGCGGATATCGCCTTCAACGACTTCAACCGGCGTTGGCGCTTTATATGCATCAATATGGCGGCGGCAGCGTTCAATCATGGCCGGGGAGTTATCGACGGCGATAATGCGACAATGCTCATGGCGGATATTACGCCGAACAGACAGCGTCGCGGCGCCCAGCGAGCAGCCCAGATCGTAGACCTGCGTGTTCGGCTGCACAAAGCGTTCAGCTAACATGCCGATCATGGAGATGATGTTGGAGTAGCCTGGTACCGAACGCTGAATCATGTCGGGGAAAACTTCGGCTACTCGTTCATCAAAAGTCCAGTCGCCGAGACGGGCGATAGGCGCAGAAAAAAGCGTGTCGCGGTGAGACATAACGTATACATCCGGGAAAAATAAAGGCGCATATTGTGCGCTAATACAGGGAGAAAACCAACTCCCAGGGCATATACCACAGGTTTGCCAGCACCATCAGCAACAATGCGCACCAGGTCGCGCTCATCCCCGCCCGCCGCCAGCGGAACAGGCGGTGGTGAAAACCGTAATAATGCATCAGCCGACCGGCGATTAAAATGATGCCGCAGATATGCACCATCCACGTTTCGGCGCCGTTCATTTCCATAAACAGCAGCAGCGCCAGCGCGACCGGAATATATTCCACCGCGTTGCCATGAATACGGATGGCGCTTTGCAATTCGCTAAAACCGCCGTCGCCATAGGCGACACGGTATTGCATTCGCAAGCGAACGACATTAAAAGAGAACTTCATTAATAATAACGCACCCAAAACGGCATACAGCGCGCTTACCATACAAACTCCCTTTTAAAATGGCTGATGGCACTGTCTATGATAGGGGGCATTTTCAGAAAAGAGAAGATTGCTGTGGAATGGACGGAGCAGTGCCGATTTCCGGTAAGACGCTGCGCAAATCATGCCAAAGCGTATTCACCAGTTCCGGCGCCTGCGCGATATCCGGAGTATGTAAAAACATAAAAGGCGTGGTGGTCTGCCGCCACTGCGGGAGTTTCTGCAACCAGGCGGCGAAAAATTCACGGTTTTGCGCCATATTATCGCTACCGATAAAACGCACCATCGGATGACTAAATAGCTGCGCCTAATACCGCTACACTTTTGCCAGACCATGTTTCCCTCCGG